>JAFARV010000758.1 GCA_019245255.1 Acidobacteriaceae bacterium
GCGACTCCGATATATCCATTCCCGTCATCCACAACCGCCATACCCCAAGGACCGTTAACCGTTGCGAGATTGCCAATCCGGCCCAGGAATTTGCCGTCCGCATCCAGGACAGCAAGGCTGCCCGGCTTCACAGTATTGGAAGTGCCATCCAGCGTGGGCAGATTCCCAATCAGCACCCAACCGTTTGAAAGGATGCCAAGCGCGGCTGTAAGTCCCGTCTGCGGTGAACTGCTGGTATAGAAAGTGGATGTCTGGCCGTGCCGGTCAACTCGAGTGATGGTTGTGCCCAAACCTTGCAGGTTGGCCGAGTTGTTGAAATTCGAGATAAGGATGTCGCGAGGCGTGAGCACGTGCCCGACGGGTACAGTATCCGGCACAAATGCAACACCGTAAGGGTTCACGTCCCCATTGGATGGAACGGTTGACACCGTATTAGCTACGGGAAAGATACTCTGGGCGGCGTTCGCGAACGAACCAATCGCCAGCATGGCAAGCGCAGTAGTGGCCACTTTCGTCATGGATAAGTGGGCCAACTTAGTAATTATTTTCATTTTGCTTCTCCTCGGAATTTGAAAAATTTTTGTCGAAATTTTGTTTCGTCACTGAGGTAAGCGACAAAGGCGAATGGATGCCTTAACTCCACGCGAAAAATCTGTCGGGTGAATAATTCAGGCAAACCCAGGGGCAAACCGTCGGTTTCTGTGGCCGGGCATGCAGGTGCCGCTGGCTACCGTCGCGATGGGCTTGTTAGCCGGATGCGTTAAACTGAAGCATTCGGGCCGTGGCGCAGCCTGGCTAGCGCGCTTGCTTGGGGTGCAAGAGGTCCCGGGTTCAAATCCCGGCGGCCCGACCAGTCAGATCAACCTCCCTACTTGCGCGGCAAACATCTGGCCGTCACATGATTACCTTTGCCGTGGCATTCGCGTTGGCGATGTGCAACGCTGACTCCGCGCCTCATGCGACGCCCCTCGAACGAGGTTACGCATCCATGTACAACCTTGACTTCGCACGGGCGCACAACGACTTCGCGGAATGGCAGAGGGCGCACCCCGAAGATCCGATGGGCCCCGTTTCAAACGCCGCGGCTTACCTGTTCTCGGAGTTTGATCGTCTTCACGTTCTGCAATCAGAATTCTTTACTGAGGACAGTCGCTTCACAAAACGCGAGCAGAACCTTAGGCCCGACCCGTCAGCGAAACGTGCCTTTGAATCAGCTCTCGAGGACTCTCAGCGCCTCGCGAAAAACGCGCTTGCGAAGTCTCCCAACGATGAAAATGCGCTTCTCGCCTCCATACTCGGACAAGGCTTGCACGCCGACTATTTAGCCTTAATCGAAAAACGGAATCTCGCCAGCCTCGCGGAACTGAAGCAGAGTCGGACAGTTGCTGAACGTCTGCTCGCTCTCAACCCGAAGTGCTATGACGCGTACCTTGCTGTGGGCGTCGAGAACTATCTTCTAAGTCTGAAACCCGCGCCGGTACGTTGGGTTCTGCAGTTAACGGGGGCTCAAACGGATAAGCAGGCAGGCATCGAACGGCTGAGGCTCACAGCGGAAAAGGGCCATTATCTGCTGCCCTACGCCAAGCTGTTGCTGGCGGTCGCCGATCTTCGGGACAAGGACATCGCGGCAGCGCGCAACGAGCTTTCCTGCCTCTCCGCAGAGTTTCCAGGCAATCAGTTATATCGAGAAGAACTTCAGAAGTTAAAAGGAACCTGATCAAGCCACACGCAAGTCTATGCTCCCAATCATGTTTGATACGGACGTATTCGTAGTTGGAGGTGGCAGGTCCACATCCAAGCGGTTGGCAAGATCCGTACACAAGCTGTAGACTGAATCCACGGCACTTAACGGGGGCGGGAATGCGGGGGTCAGGGCGGTTCTATGAAACGCGGCCATGTAGTACAGCGTCACCAAGTTCCGAAGTGTATCGCGCACTCGGGCTCCTACGATCACTGGCTATCTGTGGTTTCCTGGCCCTAGTCGCTTTGAATGAAGCAGTTGCTGCTGAGCATCAGGTTTTGCTGGGCGTGTACGATTCCGCCCATGCTCCCTGCGCAGCCGTGGACGTCCGAGTGCTCCGCGGAGGCAAACTGATCGCTGAAAGCCACACCGGCTCAGACGGTCGACTTACCGTCGCACTGCCCGTTCCAGGAAAGTACACCGTGAGTGCTTCCCTGCCAGGATTTGATCCCGTAGCGAGTGAGTTCGATCTCCCGAACTCCGGAGCGGTCAGCGTCGAGATCGTCCTCACACAAGCTGCCACGCATCACGAGAGCATTGACGTTCAAGACACGGCATCTCCCGTTGAAGAAGGATCGCCCGCCGCGCAAAATGTACCCGTCACCGCTGTAAAGAATCTTCCGAGCCGCCCGGCGACGGTAGCGGATGCACTTCCGTTAGTACCCGGAGTCACGCGCTCACCCGAAGGTGGTCTGCAAATCTCCGGTGGCGGCGAACACCGGAGTGCGTTGATCGTGAACTCCGC
>JAFARV010000835.1 GCA_019245255.1 Acidobacteriaceae bacterium
CCGATCATCGGCTACGACGTGAACCGTGACGGCAAAATGGATATCATCTATGGCCGCGGGCACAGCTATGGCCTCTACTGGTTGGAGCAGCGCGGCAGCGGCAACGATCGCCACTGGGAACGGCACACGATCGACGAGTCGTTCTCGCAAGTTCATGTATTGAAGCTCGTCGATCTGGATGGCGATGGGCAACCGGAACTGCTCGCTGCCAAGCGCTATCGCGGGCATGACGGAAACGATCCAGGCTCATATGATCCCCTCGTCGTCTATTACTACAAGATCAACCGCGAAACGGGTGAGTTCAAACGTTTTCCGATCTCGGTCGGAGGCACACAAGGAGGCGGAACGCAGTTTGTCGCCGAAGATCTCGACGGCGATGGCGACATCGATATCGCAACCGCCGGTAAGACGGGCGTCCACATCGATGAAAACCTCACCATCAACAAAGTGCCGCGCACGGTGCGCGAGCAGGAAATCCTTCTGAACAAGAACTGGCCGTTTGCCGGCGAAGGTCAGAACGTCGAGTGGCAGCATGGCGCGAAGAAATAGTCTCGTGCGAC
The DNA here is from genome assembly GCA_019245255.1 of Acidobacteriaceae bacterium. Taxonomy (GTDB): domain Bacteria; phylum Acidobacteriota; class Terriglobia; order Bryobacterales; family Bryobacteraceae; genus Bog-105. Next base: position 561 of record JAFARV010000835.1, read on the forward strand.
TCCTGGCGAACGCCGCGGTTCTGATCGCAGCTTCCCTTCCCCTATCAGGTCGGAACTTCAGTGCAGAAAAGACCATTGAGAGCGGTGTCGAAGTGGTGCGGCTCGCCGACGCGAAAAACAGCATACAGGTCACCATCGTTCCTTCCATAGGAAATCGCGCCATTGAGATGACCGTGCACGGCAGGAACATCTTGTATATCCCGGACGGCGGGCTCGCGGCTTTGTTGCAGAATCCCGGACTGAATGGCGTCCCTTTTCTCGCACCCTGGGCCAATCGCCTCGACGCCACTGGCTTCTGGGCGGGCGGCAAGCGCTATGAACTGAATGCGCAGCTGGGAAACTTTGAAAAGGACAATCACGGGCTGCCAATTCACGGCCTGCTCACCGCGTCCAAATATTGGGAAGTCGTCGACGTAGCAAGCGACAGCAAGTCAGCACACGTGACCAGCCGGCTCGAGTTCTGGAAGTATCCGGAACTGATGGCTCAATGGCCCTTCGCGCAGCGCTACGAGATGACCTATCGCCTCGCAGACGGAGCGCTGCAGGTGACTGCTTCCGTCACAAACCTCAGCACCGAGCCGATCCCGCTCGTGATTGGCTTTCATCCCTATTACCGGATCCCGGATAAGCCGCGCGATGAATGGACGCTGAGCGCGCCGGGGCGCCAACAGGTTCTCACAGACGAGCGCCTGATCCCGACGGGCGAGCTAAAACAAGCAGATCTGCCGAATCCCGTGCCATTGCGAGGCCGTTTGCTCGATACCGGCTTCACCGATCTCGAGCGCGATGCACACGGCAACGCTCACTTCCTGATCGCGTCCGGAAGCGAGCGCATCGAGATTGTATTCGGCCCTAAATATCCCGTCGCTGTCCTTTGGGAGCCGCCTTCGACCGCAGCCCACCCCCACGAATTCATTTGTGTCGAGCCGATGACCGCCGTCACTGACGGCATGAATCTGCAGCACGACGGAAAGTACAACTCTCTGCAGACGGTCGCGCCCGGCACTACCTGGAGCGAGAGCTTCTCAATCCGGCCGGAAGGAATCTGACGTCACCACTTGAACGTCATCGAGAACACAGGGCCGTTGAGCTGAATATCTACCCCGCTCCCATTGCTGCTGCTCTGATGCAGATCCGCGTCGATTGCCCGATACCCCGCCTGAAGCGCAATGTGATTGAAGAACCACACGCCTCCGCTAACCCAGCCTTCAAAGTAGTGCCCGTAGCTGCCGAATGCCATTCCGCGCACACCGCCGTCAAAGTCAATCCAGTGATGATTAGGCAGAGGAAAGACCCGCATCTCAGTTCCTGCGAGCGGCAGACCAATGGTTTGAGACGCCGTAGAAGTTGTGGCGAGCTGAACGCTGTTGAGCGTCCCCGTTCCGTCGAGGTACGCCCCACCAACCTGGAAGCCCAGGTGTCCTGCGGGCCGGCTGATGACATCGTATTGGTAACCCACGAACAAATCATTCAAGTCAACCGCCGACTTTACAGTCTCGTTAACGTTGTATGTCTGGCCGTGATAGGTGATGGTTCGCTGGATGGTGTTGAGCCCGCTCGCGCTGAACGGTGTGCCATCGACGATGATGCGGTGCTTCCGGCCCGGTTTGATTACCAGCCCGCCCGTAAACGTCGACTGTTGCTGCTGCAAATTCAGGTCTGAGATCAAATTGATCTGTGTTCCGCCGGAATGAACCGTACCGCCGGAATCC
>JAFARV010000074.1 GCA_019245255.1 Acidobacteriaceae bacterium
CGATTGCACCTTCAGCACCTGGCTTTATCGCATCGTTGCCAACTTGTGCCTGGACCAATTGCGCCGACGCAAGGTGAGAAAAGAGGAGACTTCCTCAATCGAGACCGAAGCCGGCGAAGTCGACCGTTTTCAGTTTGTTCCCGAGAGCCGCGCGGACGTCGACCCGCAGCGCCAACTGATGAGCGCCGAGGTAAATAGCCGGATTCGTGATGTTCTGGATGAATTGACGCCGCGTGAGCGGGTGGTATTTGAGATGCGCCATTATCAGGGGATGCGGCTGCGTGCCATTGGCGAAGCTCTTGGAGTCACCGAAGAAGCTGCCAAAAACTGCCTGTTTCGCGCTACGCAGAAGATGCGCGCGGCGCTAGGAGAATTCGTATGACATGCCAGCAGGTTCAGAGCGAGCTGTCCCTGTACCTGTATGGGGAGCTGGACTTCGCTCGTGAAGAGCAGGTCGAAGAGCACTTGGGCGGATGTGCGTTCTGCCGCCTGGTGCTGGAGCGGGAAAAGAAATGGCATTCGACCCTCCGATCGACGGCGGAAGATGCGCCCTTCGAGCTGCTGAGCCAGTGCCGCCGCGAACTGAAGAGCAATATCGAGACCCTGGGAACCCGCCGGCCGGTACGCGAATCCGCGTGGGATCGGCTCAGAAATTGGCTGGATGTGCCTGCTTTCGACTGGACGGCGCGCGCGGCGCTTACATCGTTTCTGGTCATTTTGGGATTTGGCGCCGGCCGCTGGGCCGGCATGCAGGGACCGGTTCAGACGGGCGGCCTGTCGGAGGCAACTCTGTTCGGTCCACAAACTCATGTGCGCGAGGTGCGTCCAGAGCAGCCCGGCCAGGTACGCATCGTTCTCGATCGCGTCCAGCAGGACGAGATCACCGGCCGGCTCGAAGACGGGCGAATTCGCCGGTTTGTGCTGGCCGCGACTCGCGAATCCCGCGATCCGGCTGTTCGTGTCGATTCGGTTCAGATTCTTGTGGGACAAAACGGTGACGATGTGCGCGACGCTTTGCTTGCCAGCGTTCGACGCGATCCGAATGCTGCGGTCCGTTTGAAGGCGCTCGAAGGATTGCGGCCGTTCGCAACGGATCCGGTCACCAGACAGGCGCTGAAGTTCGTCCTCGAGCACGATGCCAATCCGGGCGTCCGCTCGGAAGCCATCGATGTACTCGTTCCGGCCGCGCAAAACGCCCGCGTCAGTCCCGAGCTGCTCAACACGCTGCAGGATGTCGTGCGTTCGGATGCGTCGGATGACTATGTTCGGTTGCGCTGCCTGCAGCTACTCCAGCAGACAAGGGCTCTGCCAGACACGTATTGAGGTTTGTCATGTTGCGTTCCGCTTTTGCAGTTTTGGTCGTTCTTGCGGGAAGCGCCGGGTGCCAGGGAATCGCTGATCCGTTCCTTGTTGTTCCCCAGCTCCGGCCCGGGGGCAGCTACATCGGTGTGAATCTGTCGGACATCGACTCCGACCGGGCGAAAACACTCAGGCTCGACCATGAAGCGGGAACGGAAGTGACCCGCGTACAGGAGAACAGTCCCGCGGAAAAGGCCGGCATCAAAGCCGGCGACGTCCTGCTCAGTTACAACGGCGAAAACATTCTCGGAGCGCAGCAGCTCGGGCGGCTGGTTTGGGAAACGCCTCCGGGCCGGCACGTCAAGATGCAGTACTGGCGCGACGGCAAGCCCGGTCTTCTGACCGTGGTGACTGCCACGCGTCCGGAGATAAATTTTGACATGCCGCAGATGCGGCAGCAAATGAACGATCTCAGGAACCAGATGCGGAATATGGAAATCGCGGCGGTTCCGGCTCCTCTGATTGCGTGGCGAAACCGGGAGCTGGGAGTAGAATGCGAACCGCTCAATGACCAAATGGCTGACTTCTTTGGAGTTAAAGAAGGTGCGCTGATCCGGTACGTCGATAAAGGCTCACCTGCAGACAAGGCTGGCCTCAGGACGGGAGATGTGGTCACCTCCATCAATGGCCGCACTCTGAGCGGGCCGCGTGATCTGAGCGGATTCCTTCGCGAGCAGGGAAGCGCCGCGGCCCTCACGCTTGGAGTCGTCCGCAACCGCAAGCACCTAAGTGTGACCGTTGCGCGGCCCGAGGAGTAGCAATAGATTTGGCAATCAGGAATCAGCCGCTGACGGGCCGGTCCTTTTGGAATAGTACGTGGATCCAGTTTCCGTGCGGCTTTGTGAGCGCAGTCTGAATCTGCACCAAGGATGAAGCAGTCGTTGACAGCACCCTCGATATCAGCGAGCGCCGGCCAGCTGGCGCGAGCAGCGGAGCGCCACAGTAAATGCAGCCTTCTTCCTGGTCATAGGTCCCCCACGGATTCCCCGCAAGGTCCATCAGGAACGTCGCCAGCGCGTTGCTCGCTTCCCGGTTCGTGCCGATGAATGAAACTTCCGCGACCCGCAGACCGGCGAAAAGCGCCTTTAGCTTTCGTTCGTCAAACGTGTTCACGTGACCCCAGGGCGGGTTTACGTTTCCACATTGTCGGCACGTAGTTCGACCGATTCGAGTATCTTGCCGGTACGGCACTCCGATCAGGACCTCGTGGGCAGCGACTCGCGCAATCTCGCGGCACGCGGTCTCGAGATTCGGCACGTGCTCGAGTACTTCCGCACAGAAAACGCAATCGAACTCGTTGTCGCGGAATTTCAGCGCGGTAACGTCACCCGCGACGGTCTCCACACCGTCAAACGCGAACGGTGGCTTTTCGAGATCCAGCGCAACGACACGCCCAAAGTACTGGGTCAGCAGCTTCGAGAAATGCCCATCGCGTGCTCCGATGTCCAGAACGGATTGCCGGTTCTTGGGCAGGAGCCGTAACAGATCGGCAGTGCGCGCCTGCTCGGCTTCCGTCTGGCGGTATTCCTCAATCGTGATTCCCATGCGAGAGTTCCGATTCCCATTTTCAGCCGCACTCAATTAAGAAGCCCGCCGGTCACATGGACGGCGGGCTTCTGTCACCTTCGCGAGACTGACCTATTCAATATCCCGTGGGCGCTTTTTGCGATTTCGCTTGCGAGCCAGCGCTTCTTTCGTCCGGCGCTTCTCACCGGGCTTCAGGTAGAACGAATGACGCTTGATTTCCTTTACGATATCTTCCTGCTGCACTTTGCGCTTGAACCTGCGCAATGCGCTCTCAAGCGTTTCGCCTTCTTGCAGATGGACTTCTGCCAACTAAAAACTCACCACCCTTCAACTAACCCCAGGCGGGTATTCCGGATAACCTTCTTATTGTAGCCGAAACGCGGCCGAAAACCGCCCCATACGACGATTTGCGGGCGAATCCCTTTCCGCGCCAAACGCATCGAACAAGGTGATATGACCCGCGCAGCCCAGAAAATTCAGGACCAGTACGACGCGCTGATGTTCGCCAGAACTCCAGATGCGGCTCGGAAGGCTGCACGTGAGCTGGTCTTCTTGGTTCTTGGCGAAACCAGTGAGCACCTCTCGCTAGAAGAGGCTGTTCGGGAGACGTGTCGCCGTCTCCGGCCCGCCGCTGACCCCCGCGAGGAGCAGCGCTTTGAAGATGAGATGGTAGAACTCGCACTCGGGGCCAACCGCCCACATTCAGCCGTGGCCGCATAGGCCAAACATCGAACGCCCGTAAGTGCATCGTTTTGCGTAACTTGTTCGGTTGTCAATGAGTCGCAGGCGCTTGCCGGTATCATGGCACTTGGGCTACATCGCCGATCTGAGCGCGGGCACGGGCGCCAAATCCGCTTGCTGGGTGGTGATGCTGTGTGCGTTGTGGCCTGGTATCGTGTCAGGGCAGCAGCCTGAGCCGCCTGGCCAGCCTCCTCCAATCGAGTTTCAATCGCGCGGCCTTGATTATGAGGCCATCACCAAGGACGGGATCACCGTCATGTTCGCGCAACTCCCGGCTCGGATCAAAGATTTCAACGTTATGCAGGTTACGATTACGAACGGCTCTCTCGTCGCCTGGACTGTGAAACCTGTCGATTTTTCTTTTGTCCGGCAGGATGGCGCCACCTTGCCGGCAGTCTCGGCCGACGAAGTGGTAGAGTCCCTGCTGCAGAA
>JAFARV010000148.1 GCA_019245255.1 Acidobacteriaceae bacterium
TGTCGGACAGTTTCTTCGCGAACACGGGGTGGACTGGACTTACGTTCGCGACACTGCGTCGCTTAACCTGCTAACCGAACAGCCCGGCCACGGTTGCGACCTGTGCAGCCGTTTCCGGCGGCGCGCGGTTTACGATTTGGCGCGGCAACTGGGCGCGAACGTGATCGCGTTTGGACACACGGCTGACGATTTCTGCGAGGCATTTCTGCGGAATGCGATGTTCACCGGGCGTATTAGCGCACTGCCGCCGGTGACCTGGTCGCGAAAGCGCGAATTCCGCTTGATCCGGCCGCTCGTTTATGTGACAGAAGACCTGACGCGCGCCTTCGCCGGGCAACTCGGTGCTCCAGTGATTCCGTGCGGCTGTTCGCAGAAAACCGGCACGGTCCGGCGCAGTCTCCGGGACATCTTTGCGGAATTGGAGCGGGACCACCCGTTCATTAAAGAAACGCTGCTTTCGGCGATGGGCCGAATCGATCCGGCCAGGCTGCTGGATACGCGCTTCCTGGAGCTCGATGCTCAGAGCGACGAAGGGTCTTTTTTCGAAGAGAATCAGGAGTTAGTTACACTTAGTCCGGCCAAGTGACGTGGGAAACTCGCCAATAAACGGGTTTTCCTGATACATTAGTGTATCCGCACTGACATGAAGGCTGAGTTAGTAGTCGTAAACGGCCCATTAGCCGGCAGCCGTTACCCTTTCGCAAAGGACGAGCTTATGATCGGCCGCGCTCCGAATGCGGACATAGTCCTCAGTGAGCCGGAAGTCGGCTGGCGGCACTGCCAGATTGCGCATCGTGGGGACCGCTGCCTGATCATGGACCTGCGCAGTTCACTGGGCACCTATGTGAACGGAGTTCGTTCGGCGGAGCGTTGGTTGGAAGACCGCGACCAGATCGGAATCGGCAAGACGGTCGTCATGTTTCGTTCGGGGGCGGCTGACATCACTCCGGACCCGGCGATGGCCGACGCGGTAAGTACTAAGCCTGTCCTGCTGGCGGCATGTTCGCTCGTTTTCCTGTTTCGGGCGCTCCCTTCAGGCGCGGGCGCTTCGGAGACAAAGCTGGTGCGCAGCCAGATTTTGCGTCTGGTTCGTGATCTGATTCCTTTCGAAGAAGGTCTTCTCCTGCTCGGTTCCTCAGTCGACGCCATACTGCGTGCCGCGCAAGAGAGCGGCGAACCCCTGCATCCCGATCTCGTCGATTTTCTTGAGCGGGTGTGCGCGGAAGGAGCAACCGCAGACCAGAAGACGTGCTCGATCGGTGTGCCGTTGTACAGAGGGGGTCTACTGGCGGGCGCTCTGATTGTGCAACTGCCCGAGAGTGACGGCGAGAACAACACGGTTCACCTGGACACCTTGACTGCGATTGCCTCGCTCGCTTCGGCCGGGATCGAAGCGAATCAGGAGATTGAGATTTTAAGGGCGGAAAACGCGCTGCTGCAGGAGGAGATCTCAACTAATACCGGAATTATCGGTAAGAGCCCGGCCATACGGCGGCTGCTGGAAATGGTCGATCGCGTGGCTCCGCGCGACACCACGGTTCTCATCACGGGCGAAAGCGGTACGGGTAAAGAGCTGATTGCACGGGCGCTGCATCAGAAGAGCCCACGGCGGGAGCGGCCATTTGTGGCGGTGAACTGTGCGGCGCTGAGCGAAACGCTGTTTGAGAGCGAGTTGTTCGGCCACGAAAAAGGCGCATTTACTGGAGCCATTTCGCTGAAGCGGGGGCGTTTTGAGCTGGCCCAGGGCGGGACGATTTTCCTCGATGAAGTGGGTGAGCTGGCGCTGCCTCTGCAAGCGAAGTTGCTGCGCGTCTTACAGCAGCGCGAGTTTGAACGCGTTGGCGGAACTCAGGTGCTGCCCCTCGACATTCGAGTGATTGCGGCAACCAACCGGGACCTCACCGACGACGTGCGGGAGAACCGGTTTCGTGAAGACCTTTACCACCGGCTGAATGTGGTTACTCTGGCATCACCCGCTTTGCGCGACCGCAAGGAAGATATCTCAGTACTGGCGCGCTTCTTCCTCCAGCGCTCCGCGTGGCGCTGCAACCGTAGTGTCGGCGGCTTGTCCAAGGAGGCCGAGGAACTGCTCATGCAGTATTCGTGGCCGGGAAATGTGCGAGAGCTGGAGAACGCGATGGAGCGCGCGGTTGTGCTGGGGCTGTCGGATACGGTGCTGCCCGAGGACTTGCCGGAGACGCTTTTCGAGACCGCGCCTTTAACGAACGGTGCGAAATATCATTCGTCGGTGGGACTAGCCAAACGGGAAGCGATTCTCGAGGCCTATTCGCAAGGCAACGGGGATTACAAGCAGGCTGCGAAGCTGCTGGGTCTGCATCCAAATTATCTGCTGCGACTGGTGAGAAATCTCAACCTGCGCGACGACATTAACCGGCAGCAGGCGACGGCCGCAGCAGCAGCGGCATCGGGGCGCTGATTCGGATTGCATCGAGCTCGCTTACCCTTTGCGGCTCAGTTTCGGGATGCGCTCGGCGTTCTGTTGCTGATCGTCCATCCCGTTTCCGCGGCGGCAGTGACCTCCGATACGGCGTTCGATACACTCAAGGGCCTGCAGGGAAAATGGGCGATTCAGTCCGACGGGAAAACGCTTCCCATACAAATGTCTTATGACAACGGCTCGAAGAACTCGATTGTGACCGAAGGGTTTGGAAAAGAGCTCTCCGTCTTTTATCGCAATGGTCAGGCACTCGAGATGATTCACTTTTGTAACAGGGGAAATCAGCCGCGGCTGAGGCTAAAGGAGGACACGCGTCCAGGCGTTCTGGAATTTGAGACATTTGCGGTTACGAACCTCGGGACTGCGAGTGCCGACCACGTGCAGCGCATCATTTACCGGATACTCGATGAGAATCGAATCGACCTGGAGATTGTTTGGCAGGTGGACAACTCACAGAAATCTGAAAAGTACACGCTAACGAGGCAACTCCCGGTGTCTCACACATCGCCCTAAGGATTTTTAGCGGGCCGATTTCGGCGCGTCGGGGGTTTTGACGCCTTTCTTCAACATCGCGACGGCCTTCGACAATCTGTTCAAACGCGTTTCTTCCTTCTTGGCTTCTGCGATCCAGCGGCAGTACTCCTTTTGGTGCGTGTAACTGAGATGGTTGAAGTACTCGAGTACGTCTTCTTTCTCCATTGCCTTTTTGAATTCGGCAGGCACTTCGATGGTTCTCGGCGCATCGTCCTTCCACACTTCAATCTTGATGGTGTCGCCGGGTTGAGCGCCAAGTTCCTCTCGTATGGCTTTCAGCATGGGCAGCATATGCTGGGGGTAACCGTATTTGATGAGCGAGCCGGCGTAGGGCACACCATTGAAGGTCGCCTTTATGGGCACCTTGCCTTTCGTGCCGAATTCTTTTTCAACGTCGTAGGGGAAAAACACGAACGCTCCTCCGCCGTCTCCCGCCTCAATCTTCGCCGTGAATTTATATTTCTTGATGCCCCGTGGCAATGTCTTGCCCATCGCGCAGGCGAATTTTATCATCTAGCCCGGGCAAAAGTGAAGAGCGCTTCGAGGCCCTTTTCGCAGGCATTGTGTCCAAGGGGCCCTGATGAAGATCAGCGGCCCCATTGATCATTTTGCGTCAGAAAGAAAGTTTAAGCGAAAGCTCGATCACCCTAGGATCGTATGTGTCTGTGACTTGGCCGAACTGGGTCGCTCCGTAAGACGTGTTCACATCATGGAATTGCGTGTGATTGAACGCGTTATAAAACTCGGCTCCGAATTTTAGCGCGCTTGTTTCGTTCCATAGGCGGAAGTTTTTGTACATCTGCAGGTTGAAGTTCGTGCGGCCAGGTCCACGAATGGCGCCTTCTTGTGCGTTGCCAAATGCCAGCGGTGGCGGCGCCACGAAGTCGGCCGTATTGAACCACTCCCCAACGTTGCCTGGATAAGTTAGTCGGGAAACTATGTTTGGACGGTTCGTGGTGCTTCCGCCCAATCCCAATGTGTCGGTACTCATAGTCGGATTCAGGGGCAAACCCGTTTCAATAAGGGTACTGCCG
>JAFARV010000155.1 GCA_019245255.1 Acidobacteriaceae bacterium
GAGCTGTGGAGAGTGTAGAAATAAATCTGGCCGACGGGGCTCCAATCCGTGCCCATCTGCGGCGTAACACCCGGAGGTAAAGTAACTTGCGAAAGCCGTTCTAGAACTCGTTCTCTATTTTCAAAATTAGTCGTTTCCTCGCCAAACACCATTTCGACCGTCGAGAGCCCAAATAGCGACCAGGAGCGCACGTGTGCTACTCCGGGAATGCCATTCATTACGATTTCGATCGGTATCGTAACCTGTTGCTCGATCTGCTCCGCGGAGATGCCGGGCCATTGTGCGATCACGTCGACATAGTTATTCGCGACGTCCGGATACGCTTCCACCGGAAGACGATGAAACGAGACCACGCCCCAGGCAAAGAGTAAGGCCGCCGCCGCAAGCACTAAAAAACGGTTCTTCAGTGCGAAATCGACAAGTTTACTTATCATCTACTCGCTCACTGTGTGTTGCAGGTCCAAAGCATCCGAAACCACTTCTGTACCGGGTTCGATGCCGCTGGTAATCTCCTGCATATTGCCTGGAAGCATACTGCCGCCCGTCACCTCTACGCGGCGATAGTAGCCATTTCCGGCCGGGCTGTACACCCATTCACGATCGTGCAGATGCAGAATTGCTGAGGAAGGAATACTCGCATATCGTTTCACCCGCGGCCCGTGAAACGTCGACGTGACAAACATTCCCAGCCGCATAAGCCCCGGATTATCCAGATCCAATCGGACCTTGGCTGTGCGAATATTCGGGTCAAGAATGGGCCCGATGTTACTAATTCGTGCTTTTAGTAACTTATCCGGATACGCGGTAAGGCGAATGTCTGCGAATTCACCAACCTGTACCTGGGCAAGATCGTTCTCATAGACATCGCAGATCACCCAGAGGTGAGACATATCGGAAATCGTGAACGGGTTGGGTGCAGATAGTGCCTGAACTCCGGCAGAATTTGTGATCTCCTGATCCGTGATGACTCCTGATACGGGAGCATAAACGTCCACGATGCCGGTTGGGTGTTTCAGATCCGAGCCAAGCAGCCGCAGGTGTTCCGCAGTGGTGTCCAGGTCGACTTGTGCATCGTCCTCTGCGTTTTGAGCCACCTCCAGCGAGCTTCTTGGAATCGCGCCGTCATCGAACAGGAGCTTCGCGCGATCCAGTTGCACCTTGCTTAGCTCTTCGTTCACGACCGCTTTCCTGTAATCGGAGAAGGCCCCCGAGATATCCGTGCTGCGCACTTTGAAGAGGAGCTGACCTTTCTTGACCATGTCTCCCAAGCGGGCATGGATTTCAACGATGCGGCCCGAGGCCAGCGAAATCACAGGAACCTGGCGTGAAACATCAGGGTTGACCACACCGGTGACATTCAATTCAGGCGAGGCGAGATATTCCTGAGCAGTCACACAACGGAACTGTTCGGGGTGCTCGACTTTGAAGTGGCCGGCATCAACGTCCGGCACCACGGTGCTGTGAGCAGGGCCGGTATTGTCTGCACCTTGCTGTTGTGCCTTGACACTGATCCCGCAGCTCCCACCAACTAGGCTCACGCCGGCACACAGAACTGAAAAAACCGCGGTCCGCCAATTCATTCGAGAACCTCCTCAGCCACTGCCATGTTCATTTGCGCGGCAGCAACCAAATACGACCCGACCAGATTGATATAGGCCAATCGCGTGTCGCGGAAAGCTTTTTCAGCATCCAGATAGTCGAGCAAAGATGCGCCTCCGTGGCGGTAGGCAAAGGCGACCTTATCGCGAACCGTCACGGAAAGAGGAAGGAATTTAACCTTATACGGCCGCAGCAGATTCAGTGCGCTTTCGATGGTCACGTAAGCGGAATCGACATCGTTGAAAACCTGCGCCGTCGCCGCATCACGCAGACGTTCGTTCCGGGTGATGTCAATTCGTGTACGCGCCTTCTCGCCCTGATTGCGGTCAAAGATCCGAAGCGGAATGTTGACGCTGCCTCCTAGCGTGTCATTCGCGAACGGGTTTGCGATTGAGGCATTGTGTGTGAACCAGACACTGAACGTAGGGTCAGTCGACCCATTGGCAACCGCAAGCTGATAATTTGTCTTGGCCATTTCCACCGATTGAACGGCAGCTTTTAAGTCGGGCCGCTTCGCGAGCGCCATGGACCGGAACTCCTCCAATGGCTTTAACTCGTCGGAGTACTCGAAGGATCCGCTTACGTCGAACTCTTCAATCGGCGTGCGGTCATTCAGTAGCTGCAGCAGCGTGATCTTCGCCGTCCGCACATTTACGATGGCCGTTTCGTAATCCGATTCGAACTGAGCTCGCTGCAGAACCAGACGGTCGTAATCCACTTCCGCGAGATCGCCCGCTTTGTAACGGTCGAGATTTACGGAAAGCTCGTGATCCCAGTACGCGAGATTGTCCTTCGCATTCTGCAGAACAGTTTTTGATTGCAGAACCTGCACAAAGGCGTTGCGCAGGTTGAAGATCAAGCCGCGCTCCTGATCGGCATACTGCGAAACGGTAACGTCCGTATTCTGCTTTGCGCTCTGAAGCCTTAGTTCGCGTTTATGCTGCCGCTCATGCAAATAGCTGATACTTGGAACCTCGAATACCCCGCTGAACGGCCGCCATACGCCCTGATTCGGCGATATTTGAAATCCGTCTGTAGTCAGGCCGAAATCAGGGTTCGGACGCAGATACGCCGTGATCTCCTCGGCACGGGACTCAGAAATGTTGTCCTGAGCGGCCTTCAGAATTGGATTCGTCGCCTCGAACTTCGCCTTCAGCTCCCCCCAGGTGAGCGCCTTCTGACCGAACGTTTGAAATGCAAAAACTGCACACAGAAGAACTGCGCGGAATGGGCGACACACCAAGAGCTTGTTGGCTTGCAAGTCTTGAAGTTAGCTGCTCGCGGATCGCGAAGCCAAGCTATCTTGCTTCCAACAACCGTAGTCGTTTGATTGGCTGCTCGGTTAGTGCGTCAGAGCAGATCGCGGTACGTTTCGAGCGCTACACGGACCAATTGACTGCGCGTCCGTACTCCGGATTTTGCGAACAAGTGCTGAAGCGTGTTTTTGACAGTACTTTCGGACATGTCAAGTCGAACAGCGATTTCCTTATTCGATAACCCTTGCACCAGCAGCGCCAAGACATCCGATTCCCGTTCGCTCAACGGCACTCGTTCCGGGTACTCTGTGTAGCTGGTATCACTCTCAACCGGCTGCTCCTCCGTTATCTCCCCAATAATGGCGGCCAGTTTCGGCCTGGCGCTGTCCTTATAAGTGGAGAACCAGACATCCGCCGCGAAAGACTGCCCATCATCTCGATGACCGCGGCAGCGCATCGAGGTTCGGAACTGTGGTCCCTCTTCGCGCCTCAATGCATGGTGAAGCTCCGGCAAGAAAGCGGCAATCGGATGGCCAATCAGTTGTCCATCGCGCGGTGCGAACAGCATAATCGCGGCATCGTTTGCAAGCTCAACCAAACCGCGATCATCAATGGTCACGATGGCCGCCGGACTTGTCTCGACCAGGATACGTAGTCGCTCCTGCGCCTCCAGGCTCAGCCGCCGGTTGTTTACCAGTTCGCGTACGAACAATCCGCTTCCCACGAATGCAAGAGACACGAAACAGAGGCGGACCAGTGCCTCCGACGGATCAAGTGAGCTGAACACCTCATTGAGCACCGCGCACGTCGCCGCAAGCAAGAAAATGCCCCATCGCGGAAGAAATCCCGCAGCTAACATGATTGGGAAAAGATAAAGAAAACCCAGTGACCAGTAGGGTTTCGTAAGCCAGTCGACAAGTGCGATACCCAACAGCAGGACACCACTCAACGCCAGAACAGGCGCGCGATTTCGAGCTTCCCAGATATCCTCGAAGTGCCACATTCGGAACGAGTAATTATCCCATTGGACTCTCCTGGACCGCGCTAATCGAACGATTAACGGGAAAGGAAGCCTCAAATCTGATAGTTAGCCGAAAGATTCGCCCGCAATTGGCGGTTAGAACTGTTTTCTGAACATCAAATCGAGTACTGGAACGATACTCCTATCCGTCTGCGTTGCTAGACGGCTTTCAGTGTACGTAGCATCGTAAACTAACGAGAGCCATGATCCACGTGGATGCGCTCTCGAAGTCATTTCACGACAGAAAGCGCGGAACAATAAAAGCTGTTTCGAACCTTTCTTTCGACGTTGCAGCCGGAGAGATTTTTGGCCTGCTCGGCCCGAACGGTGCGGGCAAGACAACCACTCTTCGGTTGCTCGCCACCGTCCTGCGCCCAAGTAGCGGGTCTGCCACGATATGTGGCATTGACCTCGTCCATGACCCCGACCGCGCACGTCGGCGCCTCGGTTTCCTTTCGGGCGACATGGGCCACTACGGACGGCTCACGCCACGTCAAGCGCTCATGTTCTTCGGCCGTCTAAACGGTGTTTCGAAACCGGAACTCGGCCGCCGCGCCGCAGAACTGCTTCACCGCTTCGATCTGGACAGCGTTGCGGACGTGAAGACCGACAAGCTTTCGACCGGCATGAAACAGCGGCTCGCTATTGCGAGGTGTGTCGTGCACGATCCACCCGTTCTGATTCTCGATGAGCCGAGCGCCGGTCTCGATGTTCCAGGTGCCCGCTCCATGGAGCAATTCATTCTCGAGCAGAAAAATGCCGGAAAAAGCATCGTGTTCTCGAGCCATGTGATGGAAGAAGCCGAGTATCTGTGTGACCGCATCGCTGTGGTGAATCAAGGAGAGCTAAAGGTGGTCGGCACGATGGCCGAACTAAAGGCGCTTACCGGCCGTACGCGCTTGCGCGAAGTGTTTCTGGACTTGATCGGTTTGACACCCGAGGCGAAAGGAGTACATGCCTGATGTGGGAATCCGTGCTCGCCGTGTACATCAAGGAAATGACGGAGGTCTTTCGCGATCGGCGCACGATGATCAGCATGGTGATTGTTCCGATCGTCATTCTTCCGCTGCTATTTACCGTGATGGCCAAATTTATGGGCGCACGATCGAAAGAAGCCGGTAACGAAGCAAGAGTGATCGCCGTACGCTCGCAACTATCCGAGGAATTTACAACGGCTCTGCGCCAGGCGGGATTAGAACCGATCGTGGAAAGTGATCTACGAGCCTCGGTTGAAAATAAACAGGTTGCCGCCGGGCTCGACATCGACCAAACGGGCGCAAAGGAAGCAATAACCGTCTATACGGACAATACGCGGGAGGCTTCTCAGATAGCGGGCGAGCGAGTCAAGGGGGCGCTCAATGCGCTCCAGAACCAGAGGCTTCGCAAGCGACTTCAAAGCGCGGGGCTGCCCGCCGCTCTCGCTTCGCCGCTCGACATCCGCGGCATCAATGTAGCATCTCAAAGGAAAATGGCTGGTTTCTTCACGGGCAGCATGGTCGGATACCTGATGATCCTGCTCATGTTCACGGCTGCCATGTATCCCGCTATCGACATGACCGCCGGTGAAAAAGAACGCCATACACTGGAAGCCCTGCTGTCCTCAGGCGCGTCGAGAGACGGCATCATGCTCGGCAAAATTCTGGCCGCCGCTACTGCTTCTTTCTTAACCGGGATTCTCACCCTCGCCGGGTTGATGTACTCGCTGCACAACATTCTTCCGCGTGCCGCCTCAGCGCAAGTATCCGGCGTCAATTTGCTCGAACCGTCGACCATCGGGTTGGTTCTTGTGAGCATGGTGCCGATTGCATTATTGGGGGCCTCAGCCATGCTCGCCATCGCGCTCTTCGCAAAGAGCTACAAGGAAGGCCAAACCTATGTCACACCCCTGCTGATGGTGGTTATTTTTCCAGCCATACTCGGCATGTTGCCGGGACTGGAATTGACACCCGCTCTGGCACTCATCCCGATCTTTAACGTGAGCCAGTTGGTGAAGGAGATCTTTCTGGGTTCGTTCTCGGTCGCGGCCTTTTGCGTGACACTCGCCGCAAATGCCGTCTACGCTCTCATCGCCTTCTGTGTCGCAGGCGTAACCTTCCGCCGCGAGTCCGTGCTGTTTCGTACTTAGCGCTCGCCAGACCAAGATTGTTAGTGAACGTCTGCGTATTCAGTGAGTCGGAAACT
>JAFARV010000215.1 GCA_019245255.1 Acidobacteriaceae bacterium
AGTTGCGTTACTGACTCGCTTCCGCCCTGCGCCACTTTTTTCCCCCAGCCGTTGTGTCTGTCGCGGAATTATAACGCAATTTATAGCGAAGGCACTGTTAAGGAGGAAACCAGGAAACCAATGGACACGTTCAGATTCACGACTAACCTCCAGATTTGGAGCGCGGCCCTTGTGCTTTGCGCCACACAAAGCTACGGGCAGGGACTACAAAACCCCCGCTTGCATCCATTCGGGACTATCAGAGCGGCGGGGGCCAGGACTCTGGCGGCGCAGGCCGGACAGCTCACTACCGCAGCCACGTTGCCCGAGGCCCGGGGCACTTTCATCAGCTTCGATGCGCCAGGGGCTTGCGCAACGGCTACGTTTCCAGGTTGCACCGAGGCCGTGGCCATCAACGCCTTCGGGGAAATCCTCGGCTATAGCGTGGATGCGAATGGCAACCCGCATGGCTTCCTAAGGGACTGGAACGGCAAATTCACGACCTTCGATGTCCCAGGCGCCACGGCTTACGCTGCAGTTTTCAGCGAGGGACCTCCGGGAAGCACCCTTAACCTCGAGGGCGACGCCACTGGCGGGTACTTGGATGCGAATGGGGTGCCTCACGGTTTCATTCGGGACAGGCAGGGTGCCATCACAACCTTCGACCCTCCCGGAGCGGTGAACGGCACCATTCCGCTTTCTATCAACGTGGAACGCGAGGTTACGGGATATTATTTGGACGCTGGCTTTTTCGCGCATGGCTTCTTGCGGGACGCAAGAGGAAATCTGACTACATTTGATGCGCCGGGCGCTGGGACCGTCAGCACAGGCTGCTTCTTCGGCCTCACCTTCCCCAATGCGATTAACGACGTCGGGGAAATCACCGGGAATTATTACGATCCACAGTGTTTTTCGCACGGCTTCCTGCGGGAACCAAACGGTCATGTTGCAGTGATCGACGTCCCTGAATTCGCTGACGGTACCTCCCCCGGGACCAATAATGATTTAGGAGAGGTCGCCGGATCGGGCCTCGATGCGACGGCCGCCTTTCACTGGTTTGTCCGGGACCGCAGTGGCTCGGTTGCGATATTCGACACCCCAGACGTGAGGGACGGGGGAACCGTAGATATCAACTTGATCGGGACGGTGGCCGGAAACTGGTTGGATTCGAACCTGACATCCCACAGCTTCCGTCGCACTCCGGACGGGGTGCTCACCAGCATAGACTTTCCTGGCGCCGCGACCGGAAATCAAAACGGGACTTACGCGTACAGCATAAACCCCGAAGGAGTGATCGCAGGCGCCTACACGGATGCCAACGGGGTTTTCCATGGCTTCCTCTTTCTGCCTCGATGGTGAAATCAGTGAACCGCGAGGAAAGCCATGAAAAGATCTTGCTCAAACCAGAAAAAACAGCTGCGCATCCGAACGTTGCTGCTGAGTGTTCTCCTGTGCGCGCCGGTGCTTTGCCACGCCGCTGCCGATCCGTCCATTACCAACGTCGACGTTAACTACGCCGCGAACACATTGACCATTACCGGCTCCAACTTGCTCGGATTTTACGGAACTGGTGTGTTCTCGGTGTCGCTGCCGGATGCGAATTTGACGGTTCAATCCGACTCGCCCTCGCAGCTCGTCGCCGCCTTCCCGGCCGGGCAGCCCGCATCCAGCTTCGCTCCCGGAGATTACCTGCTCACCGTCAGATTTAAGACGAAATCAGGAGCTGCCGACAGCGCCGCGGACCATGAAGGCAAGTTTACAGTCACGCTCGGCGCTGTCGGACCGCAAGGACCTATAGGAGCGGCCGGACCTGCGGGGCCAATTGGACCTGTCGGACCCGTTGGGGCCACTGGCTTAACTGGACCTGCCGGAGCAACGGGACCTGTGGGGCCGACGGGGGCAACTGGTCCACAGGGACCTCAGGGCCCACAAGGCCTTCCAGGAAGCGGGCTGACCGCCGTGAGTACGGACAATAAGACGCTGACTGGCAATGGGACAACGGCATCGCCGCTGGGAGTCGCCGCTCCACTGTCGCTCACCAGTAACAGCACGAGTTCGCCCGCGCTGTCTGCTACCAGCACGGTTCAGGGGATTGTCGGTCTCTCCGCTGCGGCAGGTCCCGGCGGAGCCGCGATCTACGGACTTGGCGGCAGCACTTTTGGAAGCGCCGATGGTGGTACCGGTGGGCTCTTTTCCGGGGGGAACGCGAACGCCGCCAACACCAGTGGGGGGAGCGGCGTCCAAGGCACTGGTGGCGCGGGAGCCGTTTACGGCGGCGATGGTCTGGATGGCTTTGGTGGCAGCGCGCAGCTCGGCGCTTTGCAAGGCGGCTATGGTGTGTATGGCGCCGGCGGGTTGAACGGGGATGGGCTGACGTACGCTCCAGCCGGCTACTTCTACGGCGACGTGCACGTGGTCGGCAACCTGTCAAAGGGCGGCGGCTCGTTCAAGATCGATCATCCGCTCGATCCGGCGAACAAATATCTGTATCACTCCTTCGTTGAATCGCCCGACATGATGAATGTCTATAACGGCAACGTCGTCACCGATGGACGCGGATGGGCGACCGTGACTCTTCCGGACTGGTTCGAAGCGCTGAATCGCGATTTTCGCTATCAGCTCACGGTGATCGGCCAGTTTGCGCAGGCAATCATTGCCTCGAAGATTGCGGCCAACCAATTTGTCATTCGAACGGACAAGCCGAATGTCGAAGTCTCCTGGCAAGTGAGCGGCATCCGCCAGGATGCATGGGCCAATGCGCACCGCATCCCCGTTGAAGAGGAGAAATCAGAAAAACAGCGCGGATTTTACTTACATCCGGAACTGTATGGTCAGCCCCTCGAACGCTCTGTCGTCTACGCGGAGCGTCCGGATCTGGCACGCAGCCTTGCAGAGCGCAGCAAGCAACGCTAGTCAATTATCAACCCGGCACGTGTGCCCAAAAATCAACAAGAGGA
>JAFARV010000279.1 GCA_019245255.1 Acidobacteriaceae bacterium
TGTGATTCTTCCAGATGGGACCCTGTGCGCCGGTCTGCCATTGATTGAAATTGAGGAAGGCGCGAGGGTTTCCGGCTGCGTTGTCAAAGAAATCGTTGGCGTTTAACGCTCTGCCGTTCCACATATAGACACCGTCGCCGTGGAACGAATTCGTCCCGGACTTGGTGACATAGCTCACTTGCGAGCCTGCATACTGACCATACTGTCCTGAATAGGCGTTGTTAATGACATTCGCCTCCGCGATGTCGTTGGAACCAAGCATCAGGTTCGAAGCACCGCTATTATTCAGGTTCAAATAAGGATCGTTGAAATTCATCCCATTGATGGCAAACAGATTGGAAGTCGCCGGCATGCCGTTGGCGGAAAAGTTCCCGTAGCCGCCCTGTGTGTTCATCGTTACGCCGGGAGCGGTCTGCGCCACGTAGGTGAGGTCGTTCCCTGGATTTGGCAGGTCCGTGATCTGCTGCGAGTTGTAAACCGTGGCATTGTCGGCGTTTTCTGTCTGCAGAACATCCGCGTGTTCGCTCACGGTGACGGTTGCAGAAGCGCCGGCAAGCACCAGCTCGAAGTTGGCCGGTGTGGGCTCACCCGCAGAAACGACGATGCCTTCTTTTCTCTGGGGCTTAAATCCCGGCGCACTCACCTCAACGGTGTATGTGCCCGGTGGCGTGAAGGCGAATCGGTAGTCACCTTTTGAGTCTGTTGTTGTCTGGTTGGAGGTTCCTGTCGCGGTACTGATCAGCGACACCGGCGCGCCCGGCACGGCCGCCCCCGACGGATCCGTCACCGTTCCCGCAACCCCGCCGGAGGTGATGGACTGCGCACCCATGTGAGAGGCCACAAGGAGGGCAATGGTCCAAAGTGACAAACCAAATGACGATCTTTTAGCTAACACCTGATCTTTCTCCCTTCGCAATAACTAACTGACTTCGAAACTGCCCGCGACGAGGGGCAAAAACGCATGTATAGACGAGAATCCTCAGGTAAGTTCGAAGGATTCGGCCCGTGACGAAGTCCAGGCCCTAGCGAGGTGCAATTGACGGTCCAGTCTGCAACTCAGTGCTTTAGCACGTGTGTTAGCCCGGTGTTATCCCAAATTTTGAATTCTTTATCCCACCCGACATAACAGGAGTACGTTGTCTTGTAAGCTGGCGGTCACTACAGCCCGGTTGAGTTGAGCTGAGTGACGAAACGCATTTGAGGCAGGAAGTGCGCGCGTTATGGCGCGGTTGCAGGACCGTTGTCCTTTGTGTTGGCCCAGGGCTGCGCGTGATAGTCCCAGCGCCGTGTTGCGTAGTCACTGGTCGTAATCAGAATCATGATCGTCAACCAGACCAGGCCTGCTACTACAAATAGCTTAGTAAGCGGGCTGGTAAACCGCACACCCATGAAGATCCAGCCAACGCACGACGCTTTAATCACTGCGATCACGAGCGCGACCACCACGTTCCAGGGCCCGAGCTCGATATGAGAGACGGTCACGGTGGTCCAGGTAAGTACAACAAGAACGGCCCAGATGGTTACCAGAATACGCACGGTCGGTACATGTGTAGATGTCATCCGCGGTCTCCGATCAGGTAGAGGAGCGGGAAGAGGAAGATCCAGACGATATCGACAAAGTGCCAATAGAGGCCGATCATTTCGACCGGTGTGTAATATGCGCTGTTAAATCGCCGGCGCACCGCCATGACCAGAAGGTAAGTAAGCAGACCGAGACCCACGATCATATGAAGCGCGTGCATTCCCGTCATCGCAAAATACAGGAAAAATAGGATCTGCGCCTGGTGTGCCCACTGCGGCGCATGGTAATGTGCCACATCGAACTTGAGACCCGGAACCAGCCCTTCCACCCACTTGTCGTGGTATTCGAAGTATTTAATGACAAGGAATGTTGTTCCGAAGATCATCGTCAGGATCAGTGAGATGACGACAGCGCGGTACTTACTCAATTGAGCGGACCGGACCGCCATGGCCATACTCAAGCTGCTGCAGATCAGTACAGCGGTGTTTGTACCGCCGAGCGCCACGTTCATGTACTGACTGGTGCTGGCGAACGCTTCCGGATAAATGGAACGGTAAACTACATAGGATGTGAACATGCCGCCGAAGAACAACACTTCGGTAATCAGGAATGTCCACATGCCGAGCATGGCAGAATCAAACTGCTGCTGCGGCGTCGCGAAATGATGACGCAGGTTAGTAGCAGCTGCGACCTCGAGATCGGTATGAGCGGTGGTGGTGGTTAGTGCGTCAGCCAACGATCTCCTCCACAGGGCCGTAATTGTAGGCTTCTTCCATAACGACTGGCGTTACGTCGAAATTGAATGTGGTCGGGGGGGACTGAGTGGTCCATTCGAGGCCCTTAGCTTCCCACGGGTTCGGTCCGGCTTTGGGGCCGTACTTCAAGGAGTGGAAAAAGTAGATCATCGGAATCACGTAACCGAGCCCGAGGATGGAAGCTCCCGCGGTTGAGAGCACGTTAAGGACTTGAAACTCCGGTGGATAGGTCGCATAACGGCGCGGCATCCCGAGATAGCCGAGAATGAACTGCGGAAAGAACGTCAAGTTAAACCCGGCAAATACAAGCAGCGCGGAAAATTTCGACCACGGCTCAGAGTACATCCGGCCGGTGATCTTAGGCCACCAGAAGTGCAATCCACCCATAAACGCCATGACCATTCCGCCGACCATAACGTAGTGGAAGTGTGCCACGACGAAGTACGTGCCGTGGGTCGCAATATCGGTTGCGAGCGTCGCCAGGTACAGACCCGTCAAACCGCCGATGGTGAACAATCCTATGAAGCCAAAGGCATACAACATAGGCGTATCGAAAGAGACCGAGCCCTTGTACATGGTTGCGGTCCAGTTAAAAACTTTGATCGCCGAGGGGACCGCGACCATCATACTCAGCACCGAGAATGTAATGCTCGCGTACATGCTCTCGCCGGTAACGAACATGTGGTGACCCCAGACGACAAAGCTGAGGACCGCAATCGCCATGCTCGAGAAAGCGACGAAATTGTACCCGAAGACGCGTTTGTGGGAGAAGCAGGAAACGATTTCGCTGATGACCCCCATACCCGGCAAAATCATGATGTACACCGCCGGATGTGAGTAAAACCAGAAAAGGTGCTGGAAGAGAATCGGATCGCCTCCGATATTGGGGTCGAAGATGCCGACTCTTGCGATACGTTCAAACGCGAGCAGAAGCAGCGTGATCGCAATCACCGGGGTGCCCAAGACCTGAATCAGGCCGGTGGCGTAATTCGACCACACAAACAGCGGCAGGCGCGACCATGTCATCCCAGGCGCGCGCATCTTGTGCACAGTGACAATGAAATTCAGTCCGGTGAGGATCGAAGAAAAACCAGCGATGAAGATGCCGAACGCGGCGGCGAGAACGTATGAATTGGAATAGGTGCTGCTGTAGGGCGCATAGAAGGTCCAACCGGTATCTACTCCGCCGCGGATCACGGCGTAGAGGGTGAACAGCGCACCGACGATATAGATGTACCAGCTCAGCAGGTTAATCCGGGGAAACGCGAGGTCTTTCGCGCCGATCATGATCGGGATGAGGAAATTGGCGAGCGTGGCCGGAATCGACGGTACAAGGAAGAAAAACACCATGACGATCCCGTGCATCGAAAACAAACGGTTATAGATTTCGGGCGGGAACAGACCCTCAGGCGAGAGCAGGTGAATCCGGAATAGCACCGCCATCGCGCCGCCGACGAAAAACATGAGGGTGATCGAGATGATGTACAGGACCGCGATACGCTTGTGGTCCGTTGTGAAAAGCCAGCTTTTCCAGCCGTGCTCAACGTTAAGATAATTAACTTCTTCCCCTGCCTCAGGCGTACCGTGTATTTGTGCAAGTGTTGCCATCTTTCGCTTCGTCCCTTAAAAACTCACCGGTTGCCAGTCGCGGTCTTAGCCGCACGCCCGACATTTGTGCTTTTCGGAGCCGGCGCTCCCGCCACAATTGGACGCTGTCCCGGACCCACCTGCGAGGCGGGTGCGTTTGGCGCCAGCGATTTGACAAAGGCGATGAGCTGGATGACGTTCTCCTCGCTGATCTGTCCTTTGAAGTTCGGCATAACATTGGGCTCGAATCCGGCTACGATTTTGGCATTCGGGTCGAGAATCGACTCACGGATATATGCGTCGTCGGCCAAAACCGTCTGACCATTATTCAATTGGACCGGCTTGTTATATAGACCGCGAAGGTTGGGGCAACGCCCCTGCTGATCCAGCAGATGGCAGGTCGAACACCCGTACTGTTGAAACAGCTTCTCGCCCTGCTCGGCGAGCGTCCCCTGGGCGCCACCGCCGCTGGCCCAATTCGCATACTCACGCTGGCCCATCACGTGGACCCAGCCGCCCATCTTCGAATGCCAGAGTCCGCAGTATTCGGTGCAGAATAGACGATAGTCGCCAGGCTTGCTGGCCGTGAACCAAAGACTGTTGTAATGGCCGGGCATCACGTCGTGGCGCACCCGGAATGCCGGAATGGAGAAGCTGTGAATGACGTCTTCCGAGGCCATAGTCAACTTCACGGGCTGCCCGACCGGGACGTGCAGTTCGTCGATTTCGCGGCCTCCGTTCGGATACTGGATCTTCCACATCCACTGCTTGCCCGTCACGAAGATCTCCATGGCGTCTTTGGGCGGGTTCTGCGCGGCGTAATATAGCTGCGCGCCCCAGGCAAACATGAATAACATCACGATGAAGGGCGCAATCGACCAGAACAGCTCGAGCTTGGTTGATCCTTCGATCTGAGTGGGCTTGGGATGCGCCGATCTTCTGTATTTGTAAGCGAAGAAAATCACGCCCGCGAAGATCAGACCGGTCATCACAATAGTGACCCCGGAGATGAAGAAGTACAGAGCGTCAATCTGGCTGGCCTGCTCGGACGCTACCGGCGGGAACAAAGGAATCGCAGCCA
>JAFARV010000408.1 GCA_019245255.1 Acidobacteriaceae bacterium
TGGTGTCTCGGCTCGGATCGAGTGCCCGGATCTCGCCCGGCACAATGCTGTAAATCCCGAGAAGACGCGCTGCTTCGGCCGAAGACGGGCGGCTCAACACCTCTTGCCGGCGCCCCGCCTGCAGAAACTGGCCTCGATCCAGCAGGCAAACATATTCCGCCAGCTCGAAGCATTCGTCAAGATCATGCGTCACTAGCAACATCGGGCAGTTCAGTCGCTCCCGCATGTCTCGCAGGACTTGAAAAAACGACTGCTTTAGCCGGGCATCAAGGCCTCGGGCAGGTTCATCGAGCAGGACGGCTTCGGGCTCAGTCACCAGAATTCGTGCCAGCGCGGCGCGCTGTTTCTGTCCCCCCGATAACTGTGCCGGCCTGCGCCCGGCGAGTTCCCCCAGTTCAAAGGCGTCGAGCAATTCATTCACAAGCCGTCTCTGCGCCATTCCCCGTTTGCCAGTTCTGCTGACTCGGGCAGCGAAAAGCAGATTCTCCCTGACGGACATGTGCGGAAATAGCGCGTGGTCCTGGAATAGGTATCCGCAACGGCGTGCCTGTGGCGGCACGTGGACGTTGGTTGCATGATCGAACAGCAGACGGTCGTTGATCAGGATGCGACCATGGTCCGGCTTTGTGAAGCCGGCTACACAGTTCAATGTCAGCGTCTTCCCGGATCCACTCGGTCCAAACAGGACGGTGATAGCAGCCGGTGCCTGCAAATGGATGTCCAGATCGAATGCCGGTGAGTCGGAAGTAGGCGGCAGGTGTTTAGCAATACGTGCGTCAATGGTCATGCCTGCGCAGTTCTCGAACCGCGCTGCCATCTCGCGGCTGGCCATAACAAGAGAAGAGCGACCGCAGATACCACGAGCACAAGGAGACGAGCCACAGCCCCGTTTCCAGACTCCACCGCATCATAAATCGCCACGGAAAGCGTTTGTGTCCGGCCGGGAATATTACCGGCGATCATAATAGTGACGCCAAAATCGCCGAGGGATCGCGCGAAGCTCAGCGAGGCCAGCGAGACCAGCCCCCGGTGTGCCAGCGGCAAGGTGACGCGCCAGAACGTAGTCCACTCTGACGCCCCGAGACTCTGCGCTGCCCACTCGTACCGGTAATCGACCTGCTCAAGGATTGCTCGGGCCGCCTTCACGTAAATTGGGCCCGAATGAAAAAACGCCGCGACCACGGCAGCCTGCCAGGTGAAAACCACAGGATGCCCGAAAACCTTCTGGTAAGCGATCCCAAGTGGCGAACCGCTTCCAAGTACGATCAGCAGATAGTAACCCAGCACGGTCGGCGGGAGCACGAGGGGAAGAGTAAATATCGAATCGAGCAGATTCTTTCCCGGAAATTGCTTATGCGACAGCAGATACGCCGCAAACGTGCCAATCGTCAGCACCAGCGCGGTCGCGAGCGCTGCCACACGCAGGCTCAGCCACAAAGGGAACCAGTCCATGGAAGGAACGATTATAGCGGCCAGTGCGCAACCTGCACGCGACGTACTTTCCCATTGAAATTACAATGAAACAGGCGTAAGATTCGGCCAAAGGAAGATTTCTGCACCAACATTGGGTGCAGTCTTCACTGTGAGTTTTTCGTGCGCCCTGAACAGCGTACGATGATCGCGGCTCCCTGTGGAGCCAAAGCGCTCCGGGAGTCGCTTGGAAAGGAAAGGAGCCATCCTGCATGAACCTGACTCTCAACATCATTCTCTGGGTTATTCTGCTTGCGATCACGGTAGGCGTAAGCCTTTACCGCCGATGGCTTGAGAACCACTGCGATCACTACATCCATCTGCATAACGACTCACACGATGCCGCCGTCGTTAGTTCGCAAAGCGCCGTATGTAGGAAGCTGGATTTACTCGAGAAGCTGAGAATAGCGCTGATCGTAGCCGTGGTGGTCTACGCGCTCGCGATTGCAGGCATCGCGTCCTATAACGCGTGGAATACCTCCGGCATGCAGTAGCCTGCACCGGACAAGCGCATGGCCTGAGGGTGTAGGTTGTGCGCGTGCGGAAAGCCAAGGGCCCATTCCGATCGAAAGGCGCAGGGGCGCCTAGGCCTCGAGCCATAAACTAGGTGGGATGCGCCCTTGGCTGTGCTTCTTTTTTTCTGCCGTCCCATTCTTTGGGGCGCAGAAACCATGGGATTTCGTTGTTTCGGGCGACTCCCGCAACTGCGGAGATGTCGTGATGCCCGCAATCGCCAAAGGCGCTCTTTCAAATGATGCACAATTCTACTGGCATCTGGGCGACTTTCGGGCGATTTACGAGTTTGACGAAGACTACGTGCAGGAGCATCCAGCTCCGAACCCACCATTAGTTGCAGACTACCTTGCCCAAGCCTGGCCGGACTTCATACAAAACCAGCTCGCCCCTTTCGGCAAAATCCCCGTCTTCCTTGCAATCGGTAATCACGAGCTGATCCCGCCCATGACGCGCGACCGCGTGACCATTCAATTCGCGGATTGGCTCGATGACGATGAGATTCGGCAGCAGCGTCTGCACGACGATCCGAGTGATCATGGGCTTCGTACCTGGTATCACTGGATCCGTGACGGAATCGATTTCATAACGTTGGACAATGCCTCGCCGGACGAATTTGATGCCGCCCAACTTGCATGGTTCCAGCGTATTATCGGCGGGGATCGGGGTGATCCCGCTATCCGGGCAGTTGTCGTGGGCATGCATGAAGCGCTGCCGCACAGCATCTCCGGGAAGCACAGTATGGATCAGTCCGCTCAAGGTGTAGAAAGCGGAGTTCGGGTGTATACCGCGCTGCTTGAGCTGCAAAAGTCAAAGCCCGTTTATGTCCTGGCCAGTCACTCACACCTCTACATGGAAGGCATTTTCAACACAGATTACTGGCGCGGCCACGGCGGTGTTTTGCCCGGCTGGATCATTGGCACTGCCGGCGCTGTCCGATACCCGTTGCCCGACAAAGCGCGCGACGCAAAACAGGCCAAGACTCATGTTTATGGATACCTGCTCGCAACAGTCACAGATTTGAAAGAAGATCCCGTGCAATTTTCGTTTCGTGAGCTGCGGGAATCCGATGTCCCACCGGGTGTCGTTGCGCGTTTTACCTCGGCCTTTGTCCACCGGTGCTGGTCAGAAAATCCTCCGCTGCATTGACAGGTGGAGGCGGAGCAGTTCCGGCGGTCAACTGCCTCCTCAAATAGGTCCGCTTCAGGTTAACGTACAGCACGCGCAGAATGGCAATGACGGGAACCGAAAAGAACATGCCAGGTATCCCGGCCATGCTCTCTCCCGCCAGAACTCCGAA
Organism: Acidobacteriaceae bacterium; assembly: GCA_019245255.1. Classification (GTDB taxonomy): domain Bacteria; phylum Acidobacteriota; class Terriglobia; order Bryobacterales; family Bryobacteraceae; genus Bog-105. The sequence goes on from JAFARV010000408.1 coordinate 3,284, forward strand.
CAGCACCAACAGAGGATGGATCTCGATTCCGGCGCTCATCAGATACGGGTTGAGTACATAATCGGCGAACAATCTGTAGATTGCTGCAAAAATCACGATCCACAGCAGACCGCCCGCGCCTGTAACAGCGTAAACGATCAGCATCAGGATGACCGCAGCGGCCGGCCCAATCACAGGAATGAATTCAAGTACTCCGGCAATTCCTGCGAGCAGCAGTTCGTATGGATATCGCATCACGCTGAGAAACAGGAACCAACAACAGAATGAGGACACCGACATGAGCACCAGCGCGCGAATATAGTTGCGCAGCAGCACATGGATGTCGTCCAGAATCTGCTCCAGCAAAGTCCGGTCGCGCTTGCTGTCTACCGTGCCTATCAACGCACCTCGAATCTGCTCGCCGTCCTTCAGAAAGAAGAACGCGAGAATCGGAATCAGAATTAAAGGCAGCAGTGCGCCGATCCCGGAAAGGATTTTCGAGCCTGCCTGCTGAATGAAAGGAACCACACGGCTTCCGAGGTCGGAAGCCTGCCTGTTGATAAAAGCTATAACGTGCTCACGAACGGGCTCCAGCCAGGAGGGCAGCGGCATGCTTGCGAGCTTGTTTCCCGACAACAGTGCAGGCAAGCGCGTTGCCAGGTTTGTCGCTTGCTCAACGATCTTCGGGATGATCTGAAAACCAATGAAGACAAGCAATCCGATCAGGACCACATATACGACGGCGAGGGCGGATGTCCGGCGTTTCGGCAGAAGGCGCTCTACCAGGCCGACTACCGGCGAGAGCATGTACGCGAAGAAAATTGCGAGGGCGAAGAGCAGCAGCGTGTCGCGGATCAGGTAAATGGTCCCAAGCAGGAGCGCGAACAGGAATATGGTCCAGACGATCCGAAGCGCTCGTTCGTCGATCCCTAACATGACTGGTAGACTATCAAGTGCTCACCTCCGATGCAGACAATCGCGCGAGACATGCGCCGACTCGTCCGGGAACTGGCTGAGTTAGAGGAAAAGCTTAAGCAAGGCGGCGGCCCCAAGAAAGTTGAAAAGCAGCATCGGGAAGGCAAATGGACCGCGCGTGAGCGTCTCGATCATCTGCTAGACCCGGGATCGCTGTTCCTCGAAATAGGACTCTTGGTTGCGTATGACAAGCACCAGGGCCAGGCTCCGGCTGCAGGTGTCGTTACCGCAGTCGGCAGAATCGAAGGCCGGCCCTGCGTGGTGGTCGCGAATGACGCGACCGTGAAAGCGGGCGCCTGGTGGCCTGAAACCATCACGAAAATTCTGCGGGCGCAGGAGATTGCCATGCGGAATCGCCTGCCGATCATCTATCTTGTCGATTCAGCCGGCGTGAACCTACCTCTGCAGGATGGAATCTTCCCAGGGCAATACGGCGCGGCTCGGATCTTCTTCTACAACTCGCTCATGCGACGCCGCCTGAAAATCCCGCAGATCGCAGCGGTTATGGGTCCGTGCATCGCGGGCGGCGCTTATCTGCCTGCCTTGAGCGATGTCATCATCATGGTCGAAAAAGTCAGCTTCATGGGACTCGGAGGCCCGAATCTTGTGAAGGGGGCCGTTGGCCAGGTGACCGACGCCGAAACGCTTGGCGGCGCGCATATGCATACAGCGGTGAGCGGCGTCGCGCACTACACTGCGGCCGACGATGCGCATTGCATAGAGCTCATTCGTAAGCAGGTGCGCGGCATCCCGAACCCATGCACGACGGTTTCGGGCGAGCCCCCGAAGGCAGATCCCGCGGGCCTCCACGATGTACTGCACGGCGATCACCGGTTGCCGTACCGGATGGAAGATATCCTCGAACGCATTGTTGACGGTGAGGACTGGCTCGAATTTCAGCCTGACTACGCGCCGGAGTTTCTTTGCATCACGGCTCGACTGAATGGCACAGCGATTGGCGTGATTGCTAACCGGCGCGGGTTTCTCAAGACCGCGAGCGGCCCTCGCGTGGGTGGGATCGTTTACACGGAATCGGCACGCAAGGTAGCATATTTCGTCGAGAACGCCGAGCGTCACCGCCTGCCGCTTCTTTATGTGCAGGACGTTTCCGGTTTTATGGTGGGCGTCGAGGCGGAGAGTGCCGGCATCATTCGCGCCGGAGCTGAAATGGTGGAAACTATGGCGTGCGCCACCGTGCCAAAAATCGTTCTCACCGTCAATCACGCGAGCGGAGCAGGATACTACGCCATGGCCGGGCAGGGATTCGATCCGAACTTTACCTTTAGTTGGCCGACCGCGCGCATTGGTGTGATGGAAGGCGATTCAGCGGTTCAGGCCATTTACGGTCCAGAATTGGAGAAACTGAAATCCAATGGTGAGCGGATGCCAGCCGACCTGACAGCACGCATCGAACAGACTCGAGCGGACTATGAACACTGGCTCGACGCGAAATACGGCGCCGCGCGCGGTCACTGTGATGCCATCATCGATCCCGCGAGAACCAGAGATGTGCTCGCATTTGCTTTCGAAGCGACATGCGCAAGCGAGCGATCCGACCATCTTCCGCTGCAGCTGCTGCCTTCATGATCCGGATCGCGAACGGACAGGGGTTTTGGGGCGATTGGCTTGAAGCGCCCGCTCGCCTTGTCGAGGGCGGCCCACTCGACTACCTTACGCTCGACTACCTCGCCGAAGTCACGATGTCGATCCTTCAGAAGCAGCGAAAGGCCGATCCCGATCTCGGCTACGCACGGGATTTTCCGCCGATGATCGGCCATATCGCGAACCAGCTGCATGAAAAGCGTGTTCGTGTGATTGCGAACGCCGGCGGCGTAAATCCGATTGGTTGCGCCCGCGAGGTCCTTCGTCTCGCTCCGCAGTTGAAGGTAGCCGTTGTCCTCGGCGACGATATCCTCAGCCGGCTGGACGACCTGATTGCTTCCGGCAATGAATTCCGCAACATCGATACCGGAGAATCTATCGCCCGCGTTCGCCCGCACGTTCAGAGCGCAAACGTATATGTCGGAGCGTTTCCGCTCGTCGAAGCACTAGAGACCGGGGCAGACATCGTGATCACCGGAAGGTGTGCGGACGCAGCCCTTGCTCTCGCACCCATGATTCATGAGTTTGGCTGGAAAGCAGACGACTGGAATCTTCTCGCGTCCGGCATCGCGGCGGGTCACGTAATCGAATGTGGAGCGCAAGCGACCGGCGGCAACTGCATTTACGATTGGCAGAGAATTCCTGACTTAGCGCACCTCGGATATCCGATCGTAGAAGCGCATTCCGACGGCACGATG
>JAFARV010000454.1 GCA_019245255.1 Acidobacteriaceae bacterium
TGAGGCTATTTTGCGCGCCGGAGTCAATCCGCCCGCCTGAGACACATGCACACGAATGTAATCAATAACGCTGCTTTTGATTACTTCATCCCACTCATGTGGGTTATTGAAGAGTTCTCCCATGGCAAGCGGGGTCGTGCAGTTCGCGCGAATCTGCTTGAAATAGTCGATGTTTTCCGGCGACAGTGCGTCTTCGAGATAAAACAGGCGAAAGGGCTCCATGTCCTTCGCAAACTGTACGGCCAGGCGCGGTGGTACACGCTCATGCACATCGTGAAGTAACTCGACGTCAGGCCCGAGCTCCTTGCGCGCAGTCTCAAAAAGCTGGAGCGTACGCCGCACATACGGCTCGGGCTCAAACACTTCATCTTCTGGCAGCGGTACCGCAGAAGTTGCTTCATTTTTCGGAGCGCCGATGCCCAGAGCGGCCCCATATGCCGCCATTCCCGGGACACCGACCTGCAGCCGTACTGCTTTGATACCCTGGGCCATCAATTTGCGGGCCTGATCCAACGTCTCGGCGATCTCTCGGCCCGATGCATGCGAGTAAATCATCGCAGCGCGCCGGCACTTCCCGCCGAGTAACTCATAAACAGGCATGTTCGCCTGGCGAGCTTTAATGTCCCAAAGCGCCTGATCGACTCCGCTGATCGCGTTATTCAGCACGGGCCCATTTCGCCAATAAGAGGAGTTGTACATGGCCTGCCATAGGTCCTCGATGGCGTCTGCGGGCCTGCCAACCAGAAATGGCCTCAAGTAACGGTTCACTGCCTCTACCACGAGATCCGCGCGCTGGGTGAACGTGGCGCAGCCGTATCCATACAGCCCGTCCTGATCCGTCTGAATCTTTACGAGTGCCAGGCGCACGCCTGCCGGTTCCGTCGCGATAACCGAAATATCGCGAATTTTCGGAATCGGCATTCCGCGTAGTAAAGGAGCGGCAAGCGGCCCGGCAGCAAACGACAGAAAATCTCTCCGGCGCAAACGGAAACTCATCTTCACAGATAGTACGTCATGCCTGTTCTAGGCTTACAGATAGAAGTGAAGAACACGGCTACCCTACTCATCAACTGCCCCGACCAGAAAGGACTGGTTGCGCGAGTTTCGAATCTCCTCTATTCGCACGGAGCGAACATCATCCACGCCGATCAGCATCAGGACCATGACGCGGGGCTGTTCTTTATGCGTGTGGAGTGGGGACTCGATGACTTCGAATTAGAAGCCTTCCGCCACGAGTTTGAATTGCTTGCGTCGAAGCTCGAGATGCGCTGGCGAGTTGAGATTTCAACCGAATTGCCCCGCGTTGCCGTTTTCGTTTCGCAATATCTTCATTGCCTCATGGATCTCCTGTATCGTAAGCAAACGGGCGAACTGGCGTGTTCCATTCCATTGATCGTCAGCAACCATCCCGACGGACGTGCGCTTGCGGAATTCTACAGTGTGCCGTTCTACCAAATTCCCGTCTCTTCTTCATCGAAGCGGGACGCGGAATCGCGGCAACTGTCTCTCCTTCGCGACCACCACGTCGATTTGGTTGTACTTGCACGTTACATGCAGATTCTTTCGGCCGAGTTCGTTACGGCTTATCCGAATCGCATTATTAACGTGCATCACTCGTTTCTGCCAGCTTTTATTGGGGCGAAACCTTACCATCAGGCATTCGTACGCGGAGTGAAATTGATCGGTGCTACAAGCCATTACGTCAGTGAGGTGCTCGACGACGGCCCGATTATTGAACAGGATGTAACACGAGTGTCACATCGCGATCAACTCGAGGACCTGATCGAGAAGGGACGCGACCTGGAACGTGTCGTGCTGTCGCGTGCAGTTCGATGGCACCTTGATCACCGCATCCTGAATTACGGAAATAAAACGGTTGTCTTTGATTGACAGGAGCGCTGAACTTGGAGAGAACACTGGTTGCAATTACGGGCGCGTCGAGCGGCATTGGTGAGGCATTTGCACGGAGACTCGCCGCCGGCCATGACTTACTGTTGATTGCGCGGCGTCACGATCGCCTCGCTGCTCTGGCGGAAGAATTGCATACAAAGCACGGATGCAATGCGGAAGTGCTCGCAGCGGATCTGACGCAGGAAAATGAGTTATCGAGAGTAGCGGAGCGGATTGGTGCCGATGAACGACTCGCCCTCCTGATTAACAATGCGGGATTCGGCACGAAGGGCCGGTTCTGGGAGGCGTCGCTGGAAAGTCAGGAGCAGATGCACAGGTTGCATGTGATGGCTGTCGTTCGATTGACGTATGCCGCTTTGCGCAACATGGTTCCGCGCGATTTCGGTGGCATCATCAATGTTGCTTCGGTGTCGGCGTTCGTCCGCAGCCCTGGTTCGGCGAGTTACTCGGCGACTAAGACCTGGATGACTGCGTTCACAGAGACAGTATATCTCGAGCTCAAGAGTACTCCGTCCAACGTGGCGATTCAGGCACTTTGCCCGGGATTCACTTACTCGGAGTTTCATGACAAGTTAGGCGCGCAACGTGGGAACCTTGCGCCCAGAACGTGGTGGCACTCGGCCGATGAGATTGTTGAAGCCTCTTTGGAGGGATTGCGCAGGCGCAAGCTCTTTGTCATGCCCGGCTGGCGTTATCGCGTACTGACAGCCATTACCACGCGCCTGCCAACACCCGCAAGGTTGTTCTTCGAACTGGCTGCAACCCGGAGCCGTCAGCGGGAACTTACGGGGCCAAGCAGTTAGAAAAAAAGAAGCCATGAAGAATGACTTAGATACGGTCGAGCAGAGACCCCGGTCAGTAAATCCGGCCACCGAGGAACTGCTCGAAGAATTCCAGTTCCAGACGGATGCCGAGATTGAGGGGCTCTTGACACGCGCGGAACGCGATCAGAAGCTCTGGCGGAGGACTTCGTTCGGTGAACGCAGCCGGATTCTGAAGAGTGTCGCAACGCGCTTGCGTGCGGCCAAGTCAGATCTTGCATTCGAGATCACCCTCGAAATGGGCAAGCCCATCCGCGAGGCCGAAGCTGAAATCGAGAAATGCGCCTGGAACTGTGACTACGCCGCGGAGAACGCAGAGCAATGGCTTCGGGACGAGCAAAAGCAAACGAACGCATCAGAAAGTTATGTTTCTTTCCTGCCGCTTGGAACGATCCTGGCCGTAATGCCTTGGAACTTCCCGTTTTGGCAAGTCTTTCGTTTTAGTGCACCTAGTCTGATGGCGGGCAACGCTGTGGTGCTGAAACATGCTCCGAACGTCATGCGTTGCGCGCGCCGTATTGAGAGTGTGTTTGCCGAAGCCGGACTGCCGAAGGGTGTGTTTCAGAATGCGGTCGTTCGCGTCAGCACGGTTGGCCGCCTGCTGTCTGACTCACGCATTGCCGCAGCAACGGTAACAGGAAGCCCGAGAGCGGGAGCGGCCGTTGCCGAGCAGGCGGGTAGAGCGTTGAAAAAGGCCGTTCTCGAACTTGGCGGATCTGATGCATTCATTGTTTTGGCGGATGCAGACCTCGACCAGGCAGTTGCAGCCGCAGTGCGTGGCCGCTTCGCAAATTGCGGACAGGTCTGCCTTGCCCCGAAGCGTTTCATTCTGACCCGTCCGATAGCTGACGCGTTTTGCCGGACTTTCGTTGACGCTGTGCAGCAGCTTCGCATCGGCGATCCGCAGGACCCGGTCACTCAAATCGGACCGATGGCGCGAGGCGACCTGCGAGAGGAGTTGGATCGGCAGGTTCAGAGCTCGGTTCGCTCCGGTGCGCGCGTCCTCGCCGGAGGTGCCGCGTCTTCTGGCCGCGGATATTTTTATCCACCGACAGTTCTTGCCGATGTTTTGCCTTCTATGCCGGTTGCGCGCGAGGAGACCTTCGGCCCCGTTGCTGCGCTTTTCCCGGTTGAAACTGACGAGCAGGCGCTGGAACTTGCGAACTCGTCTGAATATGGTTTGAGTGCTAACATCTGGACGCGTGACATTGAACGGGCACGCGGCTACGCACGGCAAATTGCGGCGGGATCCGTTTTCATCAACGGCGTTGCCGCTTCAGATCCACGGCTGCCGATCGGTGGTGTCAAGCGAAGCGGCTTTGGCCGGGAGCTGGCCATCTTCGGTATTCGCGAATTTGTAAACGTTCAAACGGTTTGGATCGGGCCCCCGAAGTAGAAAGTCTGCGAGTTCCGCGAGAGTAGCATGCAACTTGTCAGCCCGGACCTTGGGCCCCGCAAGGCCATGATTTACTCATAGCGCAACGCTCGCAGTGGCTCGATGTTTGCTGCGCGAACAGCCGGTGCTAATGCCGCACCTGCAGCGACCACGACGAAAAGAGCAGAAACACCAACAAAGGTGGCCGGATCAGTGGCGCTGGTATGGAATAAATAGCTTTTCAATACTCTGGTAACTGCGACAGCGAGTGAGACTCCGACAATGACTCCTGGCAGCGCTACTCGTAGCGTTTGCACGAGGATGATGCGCACGATGTTGCTCTGTGATGCACCCAGCGCTCGACGCACTCCCAACTCTTTGGTCCTCTGTGTGACGGAATAGGAGATAAGACCATACACGCCAATAAGGGCAAGAACGAACGCGACACACGCAAAGAATGCCAGCACTCCCGTGAGTACCCGGCGAGCTCCAAATTGCGCATCCACTAAAGCCTGCATGGGCTGAACATCAGAAACCGGCTGAGCGGCATTCAACGATTCAACCATGCGCTGCAGCGCTCCTGCAAACCACATGGGGTTGTTTTTGACGCGAATAGCAACCATCGCAGAAGGCGTCGGGGACTGCGCAAACGGAACGTAGACGCTGCGGTTCCAGCCTGCATTTTCGATACTCTGATGAACATCCGCAACTACGCCGATCACTTCAGCCGGTGCTTTATTAACTCCACCAACGAAGATGTGTTGGCCAACCGGGTTTTGTCGCAGGGGATAACCGGGCCAGAAATGGCGGGCAAGGCCTTCATCAATAACTACAACGCGCTTTGTTCCGTCTCGATCGTGCGCAGTAAATGTTCGACCTGCTCGGAGCGGCACGCGAAGAGTGTGGAAGTAATCGGGGGTGACGATGAAGACGGCCGCCAGGGA
>JAFARV010000755.1 GCA_019245255.1 Acidobacteriaceae bacterium
TATGGAATCTACTACAACGAGCAAGCCTACATCGCGCTTGCGCAGCAGCTGGCACAGCAGCCTCCATTTGCCACTTCGAACGCCGTAAACACCAGCCTTCGCGATCCGCTGAGCCTTGAAAAAGGCTTTGTCACCACTTCGCCCAAAGACATCACCAACACCTATGCGGTCGATCGCGATTACCGGACGCCGTACGCGGGTACCTGGAACTTCGAGATACAAAAAGAACTCCCGGGCGGTTTCTTCACGGAGATCGGTTATCTCGGCACCAAGGGCACGGGCCTCGATGTGAAAACGTTACCGAATCAGGCCCTCCCCGGAGCGCCCGGCGCCGCATTCCAGCGTAATCAGCTCGGTGACGCCGTCGGGTTCACGTTCGATCAGTCGGTTGGAAATTCCATTTTTAACGCGCTACAACTTCGCGCGGTCCGCCGCTTCCACGGCGGCATGTCGCTCAATGCCTTTTATCAATTCGCAAAATCGATTGACGACTCCTCCACATTTGGTGGCGCGGGCAACACCGTCGCGCAGAACTGGCTCGATATTTCGGCTGAGCGCGGGCTCTCGAGCTTTGACGTCCGGCACGAATTCCAATCAAGCTTCGTCTGGACATCGCCCGTCGCTGACGGCAAATCCCGAATCGCTGCCGATAGCACCCTCGGCCGTTTGCTCAAAGACTGGCAGTTAAGCGGCTCCGTAACCGCGCAAACCGGAAATCCGCTGACCGCCCGCGTCCTGGGTAACACGGCTCAGCTTGCACAGACTGGTGGAATCGGCCGTGGCCGTGCGGACGTCACCGGCGAGCCGATCGATGAGGGTTCGGGCTTCTTTAATCTCGACGCCTTCACCGTGGTTCCCCCGGGTCAGTACGGAAATGCCGGGAGAAACACCATCCCCGGTCCCGGCACAGTCAGTCTCAACACCGCCTTTGCCCGCTCGTTCACCTTTCGTGAGCGCCGCCGTGTCGAGTTCCGTTTCGAAGCGAATAATGTCTTAAACCACGTCAACTATACGAATCTTTACACTGTGGTAAATGCCGTCAATTATGGTTTGCCCAGCGCCGCGGGCGCTATGCGTACGCTCGACGCAGTTGTGAGGTTACGCTTTTGAATAGCAAGCTTCTCTCGTTGCGTTCTTCGCTTATCGCCTGCGTCATATTGTTGCCCTTCATCGCCTCTCTGCGCGCGCAGCACACCACTTTTTCAACCACTACGAACGTTGTCATCGTAAACGTCAGTGTTCTCGATCGCAATGGCCGCCCCATCGAAAACCTGACCAAAGATGATTTCGAGCTCTACGAGGATGGCAAATTCCAGAAGCTGCAAGCCGTCGACCTGCAGCGCCTGAATAACGCCGTGCTTCCCGACGTTCACCAGACAACCGAACAGCCAACTTCAGAACCGAAGGGCTACAATCCCGATGCCGAAAAGGCGAAAACCCACAGCGATCTGCTGAGCAAATATCAGGACCGCCGCCTGATGGTGTTGCTGTTCGATTTCTCGTCGATGCAGCCGGCCGAGCAAATTCGAGCCAAAGATGCTGCCGTCAAATTCCTTTCCTCCCAGATGACATCGAGCGACACGGTCTCGATCATGACCTATGGCAACGAGCTCAAGACACTGCTCGATTTCACCTCCGATCGCGACCTCCTGATTTCAACGATCGAGCGTTTCCGGATCGGCGAATCGAGTGAGAACGCCAGTTCCGCCGATACCGGCGCCGATTCCGAAGACCAAAGCGGCCAGTTCGTCGCCGATGAAACGGAATTCAACATTTTCAACGCTGATCTGAAACTCGCCGCGCTCGAAGATGCCGCGCGTACGCTCGGGCAGTACCCGGAAAAGAAGGCTCTCATCTATATATCCAGCGGCATTCAGAAGAGCGGTGTCGATAATCAGTCCCAGCTGCGCGCGACTGTGAACACTGCGGTGCGGGCGAATGTTGCCTTCTACCCCATCGATGCGCGCGGCCTCACCGCATTGGTGCCGGGCGGCGATGCGACCCAGCAGGGCGCTGCGGGCAGCAACCTCTATAGCGGCGCGGGCCAGCGATCGCTCAAGGAAAACTTCATCAATCAGCAGGAGACACTCGCCACTCTTGCTCTCGACACTGGCGGCAAAGCACTGCTTGATTCCAACGACCTCACTGAAGGCATCCGCCAGGTGCAGCATGACTTCACCAGCTATTACGTTCTCTCGTACGTGAGTTCCAACACCGCGCAGGACGGCCGTTACCGCCGGATTCAGGTCAAGCTTGCTCCTCGCGAGGCAACCCTCAGAGCGAAACTCGATTACCGGCAGGGCTACTACGGTCCGGCAACTTTTGCTCACATGCGCGACGTCGATAAGGAAGCTCAGCTCTCCCAGGCGCTGCTCTCAGAGAACCCCGTTACCGACTTGCCGCTGGCTGTTGAAGTGGATTATTTCCGGCTGGAGAAGGACAAGTACTTCGCACCGATCTCGGTGAAGATCCCCGGCTCAGCGCTCGAATTCCATGGCACGGGCGTCAAACGCGCTACTGAACTCGATTTCATCGCTGAGGTTTTTGACGCGCGCAACCGTCCGGCAGCGACTGTCCGGGACACCATCCCTTTGAAACTCGACCAGACCACCGTCGGCAAGGTCATCCAGAAAAGCATCCAATACGACACCGGCGTCACGCTGACTCCCGGACCCTATCGTCTGCGTTTCGTTGCGCGGGAAAACGGGGAAGGGAAGGTGGGCACCTTTGAAACCTCCTTCACCGTCCCGGATCTTGCCGCGCGCAAGACGCTCCGCACTAGTTCGCTCATCGTCGCGAGCCAAAGGGTCCCTATGTCCGATCAGGTAGGCGGAGTCAAAAATGACAAGAAACTCCTCAGCACCGACCCGCTGATCCAGGATGGCGAAAAGCTCGTTCCGAATGTCACAAAGGTCTTTCGCCCGGGTCAGAACGTTCTCGTGTACCTCGAGGTGTACGATCCTGCTTCACCGAATTCAACCGCGCCGACAGCCGGTCACGCGGCAGTTGAAACGACCTTCGCCCTGTATCGTAATAACCGCAAGGTCTTTGAAACGCGGCCGCTGGCGGCGACCAGCCTGATCCCGTCCCGGCCAGGTACGCTACCGATATGCGTCACCGTGCCGACCACTGACCTCGCAACCGGCAAATACCAGGCCCAGCTCAACGTCATCGACCAGGCCGGCCGAAAATTCGCCTTCCCGCAAACCGAAATCGCGATTTTAGCTGCTCCTCGCGTGCTTCAGCAGACGCAGCAATCCTCAAAGTAGCCGCTGAAACTTTTCACGGGTTATTAACCGACCTTGCCGCAGCAGCTTTCAATCGCTTCCACCATAGGTGCATCCCGCCCGGAAGAATAAGCGCCGGCAGACTGCATCTCGCGCACAGCAGCCGCTCGTTTGCGCTGGTCCCGCGCGTACTCCTGAAGCAAAAATCGCGCAATTCCGAATGCATAACGGTCCGAGTGCGGAATGTCCGTGCCTTCCTTTAGTTTCCAGGCCAGGCGATTCAGATTCTTGTTGGCGTCGGAGCTGGCCAGGCTTCAATGGGGCCCTGAGTTGTCACTCAGGGAAATTCGGCGATGCAGATACTCCAGCTGTTTCGATACTGGTGGCTTCAATGGGGCCCTGAGTTGTTACTCAGGGAAATCTACAGACATGTTCGGGTCCGCGTTGCGGACCCTCCGCGCTTCAATGGGGCCCTGAGTTGTTACTCAGAGAAATGCAGGATCAAT
>JAFARV010000885.1 GCA_019245255.1 Acidobacteriaceae bacterium
CAGTCCCACCGAAACGCCGCGTCGTCGAGGCTTCAGCTTGCGTAAACGGATCGAAGATCATCTCGCGCTTCTCCGGCGCGATGCCGATACCGCTGTCAGTAACGGTGAAGTGCAAGAGAATGCCATCCCCGGCGTTCGATTCCAGCCAGGCATCGATCCGGACGCCTCCGTCCTCCGTGAATTTGATGGCGTTGCCAACCAGATTCAGGAGCACCTGCCGTAACCGCCCCGGATCGCCCTTGAGGAAAGGCGGCACTTCCTTACTGGTCGAACATTCAAGCGTGAGCCCCTTTTCGTTGGCGCGGAAACGCATTAGCTTGAGGACATCGTCAAGCGTATCTGCCGGCCGGAAGGCGATGCTCTCGAGTTCCAGCTTGCCCGCCTCAATCTTCGAAAAATCGAGCACGTCGTTGATGACTGCCAGCAGCGATTCTGCCGATGTTTTCACCACCAACAGATCTTGCCGCTGCCCCGGTGTCAGTTTGGTGTCCAGAACCAGTTCGGTCATCCCGATGATGCCGTTCATCGGAGTCCGTATCTCGTGACTCATCGTCGCAAGGAACGTGCTCTTTGCCTGGTTAGCAGCCCTGGCGGCTTCTTCGCCGCGCTTCCGGGCTGTTATATCGACGGCTGAGCCCTCGATGACAGTTCGCCCTTGACCATCGCTGACGAGTATCGCGCGTTCCAGCATCCAAAATTGAGATCCATCCTTCCTTCGCTGCTGGATTTCGTAATCGATCACATGCCCGTCCTTCGTCAGGGCTTGGACAAAGGCGAGCCGAGATTCCCTGGAGCCATGAAGTTCATCCAGATGCCGGGCCAGCGCTTCTTCTTTCGATGCGAAACCGAACATGCGTAAGAACGCGGAATTGCAGTCCAGAAGTTGACCGTCGATGGTGGAAACGTATACTGCCGCCAGATTCCCCTCAAAAAGATCGTGATATCGTCGCGCGACTTCGCTGGCAATCCTCGTCTTCTCTTCGAAGAGCGTCAACAGCATCCCGAAGGCGACCGCGTATTTCTCCAAGTCCCAGAACGCGCTATCGCCTGCCGGCCCGATGTGGTACGCGGCAAGCGTGTCACCAACCGGAAACACTAAGCCCCAGGCAACGAACGAAATCGACGTGAGGACGGTGCCAGGGTTGGATTTCCCGTACACGCGGGCATACAACACGCCCGAAGCCGCGAAACACAGGAAGAGCAGGTAATCCATGCCGTACTCGGGATGCGCGTCCAACCTGGGCCACAGCCAAATGACCGGCGCTGCCATGGATGCGCTGAGCAACACGACCTTCCGCCCGTATCCGTATTGCCTGAGCAGGAGCGATATTCCCGATAGTACCGGTGTTATCAGAAGTGCTTTAAATGCCCACGTGACGTGCCAGTCCCAGACCACACCGGCCCAGTAGACCAAACCCGGGAAAACACAAGCGCCGATGAACATGAGCCGCCGGCGTGTATTCGTACATGCCCGCGAAACAGAAAAGATGAAACTGGTGCCCGAAATCAGGAGGGTCGCATATGCCAGCCAGTAAGAAATCGGGCCCGGATTCGGCATATTGGCCATGACCACACCGTTCATGAAGTGCAAAACGATAAAGGTCCAGGCGATGATCCAGAGTGCTACCCGAGGTTGCCGCTGTCGCGCGTAGATCCACACGAAGAGTGCGACCAGCACCGCCATCAGTACGGTTTCGACGATGTGGACAAACGAAGAAGACATATCACTCCAAAAGCTGCGGCTCGAGGCAGTCCGGCATCATACGTCTGGAGCCAGACTTCTCTGCTACACCTTATCGGCCGTTGGGCTGGGTTGTTCTTTGTAAATCGTCATCAAAGGCTCTCATCGGGCCGCATCGGGAGATTGGCGTTTCAAGTGGGCTGCCGAGATGGAGCATTCGCGCGTCTTACCATTTCAGCTCTTCGCGGATTTGGGCGGCCGCTTTGCGCGCTTCATCCACAGCGCCGATTGGAAAGCTGATTGCGCCGACTTTTGGATGGCCGCCGCCCCCGTAACGTTCGCAGATCGTCGCCAGATTATGCCGGAGCGGTTCACGAACCCAGGGATTTGATCCCACCGAGACCTTCGTCCGGAAGCTCGAGGTCGATACCGATACCGTGTACGCCGAATCCGGAAACAAATAGTAAGGAATGAATTTGTTGTAGCCCTCGATACCGTAATCGACCAGGTCGAAGTAGATCACGCCGCGATCGCATGAGCCGGCGCTGCGGATCACATCGATGGTGCGCAGGTGCTTCTCATACAGCTTGTCGTACAGCGACTTGATCTCCGGGTCGGCGATGATTTCGGAGAGAGGCTGGTGTTGCATAGCGCGAATCACGCGCTGTACCAGGCGGGGACCCTTACTGCCCTCGATGACCAGGGTTAACTTCATCGCAGGCGCATTCATCTCGACGGCAGCTTCCGCGCTCTCATAGAGCGCCCCGTCGACAATGTCCGCCCAGGTGACGAGTTCTTCGAGCTCGGGCGCGTCAAAACCGTACTGCGCCCGCGCCACTGCAGAGATGAACTTCGTGCAGGAACGGTAACTCGGATCAAACAGTTTCCTGCCGGACTTATCCTGCTTGAAATGTTCAGCGTCCTCCGGGCTCAGGAACGCGCTCTGGTGATGATCGAACCACCAGGTCAGATTGGGGTGGGTGGCGTATTTAAAGTCAACGATCGCGTTCACGTCGCCATCGAAGAGCGAATCCTCGAACAGCTGATCGGCGCGATGCGCCAGGCCCGTGTACTCAAATGTTGCTCCGTCGTAGAATTTAGCCGCCAGAAAGCGTGTGACAAATGCGGCTGATGCCGCGCCGTCGAAGCAGTGGTCGTGATACAGGACTCGCACCTTCATCTAAGGTCGTTTGTTCTCCGAAAACCTTTTAGATTGCCTCACAAGCTGGGGAAAAGCAAGCGATAAGCGATAATTGTTATGGAAACCCGGAAAGTTCCCGCCTGGGAGCCGCGCGGGGTGAATGCCGTTTTTCGCGGCCGATTCAACTGTGTTAATCCGCCCGGCATCCTGACCCCATTGGCGCGCCTTTACTCCAGGCTTCGCGCGGTATTGTTATATTTGCCCTCTTTACGCACACGATGAACACGCTGCTAACTACACAGGAAAGCCAGACGGACCTGAATCCGCAGGAAACGTCAGAGTGGGTGGAAGCACTCGAGCAGGTAGTCGAGGAGGCCGGCCCGGAGCGGGCAGCGTTTCTGCTGGAACGGGTTCTTGAGCGGGCCCGAGGCGCAGGCGTTCAGACATCGCAGCCGTTGATTTCGCCATACGTCAACACGATACCGGCGAGCGAGGAGTTGCCGTATCCTGGCAACCGTGCAATAGAGCGGCGCATCAAGAGCCTGATTCGCTGGAATGCGGCGGCCATGGTGGTGCGCCAGAACAAATACGATCCGAACATCGGCGGGCACATCTCTACCTATGCGTCTCTGGCAACGCTCAGCGAAGTAGGATTCAATCACTTTTTTCACGCAAGTTACGGCGATCAGCCTGGCGATTTGATTTATTTTCAGGGTCACGCTGCTCCGGGCATGTATTCGCGCGCGTTTCTCGAAGGCCGGCTTAGTGAGGAGCGTCTTCTCAATTTCCGCCATGAGCTGCGCGATCATCCGGGGTTACCGTCCTATCCGCACCCATGGTTGATGCCGGATTTCTGGCAGTTTCCGACCGTGTCGATGGGAATCGGGCCAATCAACGCGATCTACAATGCTCGTTTTCTCCGGTACCTTGAGAATCGCGGCATTCTTCCCAAAACCGAACGCAAAGTATGGGCGTTCCTAGGTGACGGCGAAATGGATGAGCCTGAGTCGACAGGCGCCCTCCATATCGCGTCGCGGGAGCAGCTCGACAACCTGATCTTTATCGTCAACTGCAATCTGCAGCGGCTGGACGGCCCCGTGCGCGGTAACGGTAGTATCATCCGCGAACTCGAGCGCATCTTCCGGGGCGCCGGCTGGAACGTCATCAAAGTCGTTTGGGGCAGCGATTATGACCCGCTGTTTGAGCGCGATAAAGACGGTATTCTGCTGAAGCGAATGGAAGAGTGCGTCGACGGCGAGTACCAGAACTACAAGGCCCGCGGTGGCGCGTATGTCCGGCGCGAGTTCTTCGGGAAATATCCAGAGTTGGCAAAGCTGGTGGAAGACTACACGGACGAACAGCTTGCGAATCTGCGGCGCGGCGGGCATGATCCTGTAAAGGTCTTCAACGCATTCCATCGCGCGGTAAACCATAAGGGCCAGCCCACGGTCATCCTGTGCAAAACGGTAAAGGGCTATGGA
>JAFARV010000927.1 GCA_019245255.1 Acidobacteriaceae bacterium
TATTGTTCATAGAGCCAGACCGGTCCAGAACAAGGATGATGAAGCTATTCCGCCGCGAAGACTGCGCCATGGCTGAAACGTTCATCGAAGGGAATCCGGCCAGGCGTGCGAAATACAACGGAACCGAGGCGGTGGCGGAAATGGTGACCTGCTGCCGCTGGTCGGGCGTGGTGTTGTAGCAGACCTGCGGTCCGCCATTGAGCACCTGTGTCCCAAGCCATCCGTTCGGGTAGTTAGCCGCAAACCATTGCTGCGCAACGGTGACAACCGGTCCAGATGTCTGGCAGGTGTTCTGCGTGTTGCTGACTTTAACGTTTATGCTACGGCCTGCGGTCAATGCCGCCGCATCAACGGCTGCCGAGAGTTTGGCTTTGGCCCAAAACACAATTGAGCCGTCGATGGCTAATCCCACCATCGGAATTACAACCAGCGCCGTGATGAATGTGAAAAGGACCAGAGCGGTCCCGCGCTCACTGTTCCGCATCGATGCACCTATCCGAGGAGAAGGTGCTTTGCCGGGCCAAAAGTTCTCTTTAGCGCTGATTTCTCATAAACGATGGGCGAACCGGCCGTGCAAGTCCGGTCACTTGTGCTTTTTCTCGCCGTAGATGTATTCGAACCGGACGAGACCGTTGCGGTAATCGAAGCTCATGCGAAAGAGCGACAAAACCGGGAAGCCGAGAATACCTGACATGCGGAACTCCTCATGTTCCGGTTGATTGTTCAGGTTGAAGGCGATCAGGCCGAGGTTGTCCTGCTGGTAGTGTGCGAAGCGCAGCACGGCTTTGTCGGCCTGAAATACGTCCTTAACATCACCGGAAATGCCATGAATCCTGAGATAGGGATTTCCATACAGCTTTGTCGACAGCTTCGCGAAGGTGGAGTCGACATTCGAAACACTCGCGCCAGTGTCAAGAAGAAATAATCCCCAGATCTTTCCGTTCAGATTTGTGTCGATAAACAAGTGACTGCCGAAGCGCAATACGGGCGTGAAGTCCTTCTCATCGGGCGGTATCTCGCGGTCGTATCCCTGCGCATTGAAAGGGCGCTCCGGAAGGGGCTTCAAATGCAACTGCATTTTATGGAAGTCAATATCAATGAGATAGCCGGAGAAGAAATCCAGTCCGATCAAGCCGTCCTCGTCCTGAACGATGGCGCGCTTTCCCTCGCCACCCCGGAGGATGCAGGTTTTGTATTTAAGTTCGGCGATCTGACAGTACTCGGCCACTGCGGCAAAGGCGCCCCGTTTTCCCTGGTCACCGACCCCCCATGTTTTGAAGCTGCCGAGGTGGTCGAGTCCGGCTTTATCAACCGCCCGCTGATTGAGCATGATGCCACTGGCGCCTGTATCTAACAGGAGCCGAATCGGACGCGCGTCTTCAATCTGAAATTCGAGACCGACGCCCTGAAGCGCGGTCGCGGTCCGCATGATGGAAATCAGCTTGAGGGTTACTTCTCTCTTTTCTCCATCCAACTCGAATGCCTTGCGCCCGTTCAATTCATGGCTAACTTCCGACTCCGTGTTCTCGTACATGGGGGCGTCTTCATAGAACCAGGGGTGTGCCTGTCTGAATTCAGCGAGAGCAGGCCCGCGTTTTTCGCGCGGCATAAAGGAGATGAAGTATTTCGTAATCAAGGCGTCGGCACTGTCTTTCTGATGCGCAACGAGACCGAGCATGCGGCCGGTCCGGAAATTGGAAGCTGCGAGGGCGATGCGCGAAAGCCCATAGTAGGCCCGAGCGTTATCTGGATCAATTTTGAGAGCCTGTTTGAAGAGCGTTTCGGCAGTACCGAAGTCGGCCATGTAGAAGGCGTATTCACCGCGCGCGGTGATGACATCGGCGGAAGTGGGAAAGTGCTGTTCGTCATCCGCGGCTTGGTCGGAAGCGTCCTCGACGCGACCTTCATAAACGAGCGCAGAAAGCAATGCGGCGTGTAGGTTCGGGTCGTTAGGCGAGGTATTTGCGGCGGCCTGCAGCATCGGTATCGCTGCTTTGTAGTTGCCATCGAGGAAGGTCTTGATGGCTTCGGACTGAGGCGCTTGATCCGGCGGCGCCGCGCGAGCGCCGGCCAGCAGGAGAGCGCTCATGAGGAGAAGCAGACGAGTCAAT
>JAFARV010000932.1 GCA_019245255.1 Acidobacteriaceae bacterium
GGGTTCCGTCGAAAGTTGTCCGTGATGTCCCATCGTATCGCAGCGTTAGCCCTCTCCCGTTCAAGGGCTTACGGATTCGCGTTCCATCGGCAAAAGAAGCACGTAGCCTGCCAAAAAGTCACCGCCTCGCACTCAGCGGTCTGGCCCGCAATCTCGTAGTTGCGGTAAAGGTGAGGTGTTCGATTTCGGGATGCGCGAGTTCGAACGCAAACACCTGCGGTGGCGTTAGAGTTGTGTGCCGGTTTATGGAACTGTGACCCCGGTCCGCAGTAGCTCCGATTCCTGCGCGGCCCGATCGTTGGCCACCATTTCCGACACCAACTGCCGGAATGTATATTTCGGACGCCAGCCGAGAACCTGTCGCGCACGCGTCGCATCACCCACCAGGAGTTCCACTTCAGCAGGTCTGTAAAACTGGGAGTCTTCAATGACAAAGTCCCGGTAATCGAGGCCGGCTTCGGCAAATGCCAACTCGCAGAACTCGCGGACAGAATGGGTCTCGCCCATGGCGATAACAAAATCACCCGGTTCGTGGTGCTGCATCATGAGATACATTGCGCGGACGTAATCGGCGGCGTGGCCCCAGTCGCGTTTCGCCGCCAGATTGCCGAGGCGCAGCTCCTTGGCAAGGCCGAGCTTGATGCGCGCGACATGATGTGTGATTTTGCGCGTAACAAACTCAAATCCGCGGCGCGGGCTCTCGTGATTGAACAGCATGCCGTTTGAGCAGAACATGCCATACGCTTCGCGATAGTTCAGGCTGAGATAGTAGCCGGCGACCTTGCTGATGCCATACGGGCTGCGCGGGTGGAACGGCGTCGTCTCCCGCTGTGGAACTTCGCGGACTTTCCCGAACATTTCACTCGAGCCAGCAAAGTAAAACCGGCACTCGGGCTGCAATTGGTGGAGCGCAGCAAGCAGGTAATGCGTGCCGTTGCTGTTCGAGTTCATGGTGGAGAAGCCATCCTCAAAACTCTCGGCGACAAAGCTCTGGGCCGCCAGGTGATAGCACTCATCGAATTTATGGCGGCTCAGGATGTGGAACAGGCTGGGATAGCTTTCGAGACTGCCGGCGTGCAGGATGATATCGTGCTGGATGTGCGCGATACGGCCGAAGCGTTCTTCCGGCATCTCGAGCGCGACACGTCGAACCAGGCCGTGGACCTCATATCCTTTTTCGAGCAGCAATTCGGCCAAATAACTGCCGTCCTGGCCGGTAATGCCGGTGATTAGGGCCTTTTTCATCGGTTTAAGGACAGAGTGTAACAAAAGGGTCCTTACTTGGCCAGGTTGGTTAGCTGGCTGAATTTCATTCTGTAGTCACTTCATTTGAGCGATAGCCTCAAGATTTTGGCGAGCCAAATTGTTATTGGGATCGATCTTCAATGCTGTTTCCAACTGCGCTTTGGCTTCGGTCAACTGTCCCAGCTCCGCGAAAGCCGCCCCCAGATTCGCGTGCGCGTTCGGGTCATCGGGATGAATACGCGCCGCCGCTCGAAACTCACGGGCGGCCTCAGCGAAATCGTTGGTATTCGCCAGCGAGATCCCCAGATTGTAATGCGCATCGAAGTGATCGGGCCGCGCCCGCACAGCGGCCTGAAACAAGTCGATGGCCCGGGCAACGTTTCCGGACGCCAGCAGCGCCGCTCCATATCCGTTGTTGACGATCGGATCTTCCGGCCGCAGCCGAGAGGCGATTGCGTAGTGCTCCATCGCCTCGTCGTCATGCCCGAAAAGCCGAAGCATCGCCGCCAGGTTGTATTGAGCCAGGAAATTCGCCGAATCTTTCTCTACCTCGTGCCGCGACAAGTCCTCTTGCAGCACCATTCGCGGGTCTGCCCCGTTCAGCCCGTTGCCATGCGGCAGCAGTTGCAGCCAGAGGTGAGCCATCTCGTCCTCCGACCGGTTGCGCCCTTTACGAGTTGCGGAGGATGGTTCGGATTCGAAGTATTGTCCTCCGAATTGTCGTAGCTGTACCGCATGGTAACGATGGTTCCAGGCGGCAACGAAACGGGCTGCGCGTAGCGATAAACTGCCTGCCAGTTCAGATCCGAATGTGGGATATGGATCAGCGGCAGCGTAGTGCCGTCCGGCAGCGTCGCGGTCGCTTGTAAGTCAGTCGCAAGGTAATGCGCATGAGGATGCGCAGCGACATATCGTCCGGCTCGGGAGCCGGCACAGTTCCCGGCTTCCAAAACAGGAAGTGACTATCTGGATCGAAGCTTTCCGACTCGATATTGAGGTCCATCCCGGCGAATCCGGCGCCCGGATCCTGTTCCATATGCCGCGCGCTCTCAAGCCGGTCCGCCAGGATGTTCGCGTGATGAACGACGCGCTTGTCTCCAGGTCGAATCTCGATTGCCTTCAGCCAGCCCGTGCGCTCAACGGGAACCGGCAAAACGAAGTTCCAATACGTATCGCGGCCCGATGCGGTTAGCAGGAACGGGTTTCTGCGCCTGAATTACGAGGTCTGGTGGGCCCAATTGCCATCCCGGTGTGAAGTGCGGAGCTGACGGCAGATCGGCTGGCTTGCCTTCGAGTAAGCCATCATCGATCCACTTCTGAAAGACCGCGATCTGGGCATCGGAAAGTCTCATCTCGGCCGCAAATGGCAAAGGACCTCGGATAGGCAGCCAAGGAGGCATATAGCGCGAACGAGTAACCGCCGCAATCTGCCGCGCATGAGTTCTCACGTCTTTATAAGTAAGCAGTGAGAAGGGTGTGGATTCTCCCGGGCGGTGGCATTCCGCGCAGTATTGAAAAACGATGGGCGCAACGTCATGGTCGAACGTAAGAGGCGGTCGTGCGGCAACTGCAATCGTCCCGCTGCGAGCGCAAATTATGCACGCAAGCGAGAACAGCAGCGCGAACAGCTTGTACACGATCTAACTCGAACACCAGAACATTCCGATCGCTCATTTTAGCCTGACCGCCGAGCGACGAATCTTCTTTCAAATTGGATGTATAATTCTTCGGCGAGCGTGCGTTTTACGTTCAGCGTCGGCACATCCCAGCCATCCGTGCTTCGGTTTGGGGTCTTTGAACTGGATCTCACAACAGAGGAGTTGCGCCGATCCGGAGTTCTCATCAAGCTGCCACGACAGCCCTTCAAAGTACGTGGCCCTAATTGCCGGCCGCCGCGGACAGTTAGTAACACGCGAGCAGCTGCATGACGAGATCTGGGGAAACGAAACGTTTGTCCCATGTGGTAGGGGCGACAGGGATCGAAAGTGTTACTGAGTGTACTACGCTGTGCTTACCTGTCCCATGTGATTGAATTTACGAGTCTCGGGTTCGGCCACTGCCATCCAGTTCCATCGCGTTTCTGCGGCAGTCTAGGCCGAGTCTAGGTTTCGTCCCATAATACGCGTCGCCACCGATGTAATCTATTTGTTCACAAAGGATGTTCAACCCTGA
The DNA here is from genome assembly GCA_019245255.1 of Acidobacteriaceae bacterium. Lineage (GTDB taxonomy): Bacteria > Acidobacteriota > Terriglobia > Bryobacterales > Bryobacteraceae > Bog-105. The sequence goes on from JAFARV010000932.1 coordinate 3,418, forward strand.
GGCGGGCCGGTCATCTGCGAACAGAGCCGGACGCGAGTCCCAGTAGATCCACCAGCCGGGTGTGATACTCAGAGCATTGCCGCAACAGCG
>JAFARV010000228.1 GCA_019245255.1 Acidobacteriaceae bacterium
GACCGCGCCCGTCGTCCCTGGCAGCGCCCTCAACCTGGTAAGCCGCGGTGGCACAACCCCACAGAAACCCCTGTGGAAATTGATAAAAACTCGCGTTTGCAGAGAGGCCGCCGCCTTGCCGGCTTGCGGGATAGGACGGAAGCGCCAGGCTGGCTGCGGCGCCAAGGCCGGTTCCAAACATGCGCCTCGAAATTCTGCTCTTTGACATACAGAGACAGCATACAAAACCAGTGCAATCAGCTAAATTACGAGTACTATCAGCAATTTAGCGTACATTATGAAATTTTTACTAGTCAAGCGTTTTCCACTATGTAAAGATTACGTTGTGGACGCAAACAATACCTCCACTTTTTTGAGAGGACTATATGCGTAAGCGCACTCCAGTTCTGTCAATGCCTGATCTGAACTCAAGATCGAAGACTCGATGGCTTGGTTGGAAGGTCATCGGACTACTCGGCCGTCACCGGCGCACGCTCGCGGGATTATCGATACTCATCCTGGTTGCTTCCGGGCTGGATATCGTGGTTCCGTTTCTGACCAAGGGTCTGATCGACAAAATCATTCATAGTCTGCAGATGCCTCAGGGAAGCGCCGTTAGCGTCCTGATCATGGCGGCGGCGGGGATTTTCCTGGCCACGGCTGCGACTCGAGTGCTGCGCTCGTTTTACAACTACAGTCTTTTGCGGGCCGTATCGCAGTGTGAGGACGAGGTCAAGAATGCCGCGTTCCACAACTTTCTTAAGCTCGATACGTCATATCACGGTGCAGTCAACACAGGCGAAGTGATCGGCGCTCTCGACCGCGGCGGCACAGCCATTTATATAATTCTCAACGAGATTCTCGGACAGAACCTGGTCCCGCCACTGTTGATCGTAGTTGGCGTGCTTACGTCGCTGCTCTTTAAGAATCCGTGGATCGCGCTGATCGTTTTTATGCCGGTGCCCGCGTACGTGCTCGCGATCAGCCGTCTGGGGAATCGTCTTCACTCACATGAGATACAAGTCGCGACAGCATTCGAGGCGGTGACCAAAGAGTCCTACGACATCGCCAGCAACGTTCGCGCCGTGAAGAAATTTGCGCGTGAAGAGCACGAGGCGCAGACGCAGCGCAAGCTGCTGAATTTCGCGCGCCACAAACATTATGAAGGCGAGAGACTTTGGGCATTCGTTGAGAATGCGCAAACGTTTATTGCAACGGCGGGACGCGTCGGAGTCATCGGCTTCGGTGGATACCTGGTTCTGACGCACCAGTGCACGATCGGCGATTACGTTCTGTTTATTGCCATGCAGGATATGGTTTACGGCCCGATATCACAGCTTTCGATTATTCTGCCAAAGCTGCGCCGCAATTTGTCGCGAGCCGAGCGGCTGTTTGAGATTCTGGAAGCCAAACGAAGCATTCACAACCGTCCCGACGCTCGCCACCTTCCGGGCGCAAAGAGTTCGGTTGAGTTCCAAAACGTGTCCTTCCGCTACACCGGCGCGGACCGTTGGACGCTCGAAAACGTTAACCTGAACGTTCGTGCGGGCTCGACTGTCGCTCTCATTGGGGCGAGCGGCTCCGGCAAGAGCACGCTGATGAACCTTCTGCAGCGCCTGTATGATCCGCAACAGGGCAGCATTTCGATCGACGGCAAAGACATTCGTGAGGTCACTCAGGAGAGCTTGCGCGAAAAGATTTCGGTCGTGCCCCAGGAAGTCGAACTGTTTTCTCGAAGCATCGCCGAAAACATCGCCTACGGTCTCGAAAACGTTACGCGTGAAGACATTGAAAATGCCGCTCGACTGGCGCAAGCACACGATTTCATCATGCGTTGCGAAAACGGCTACGACTCTCAAGTCGGCGAACGGGGAATGCGTCTTTCGGGCGGCGAACGCCAGAGGATTGGCATCGCCCGTGCGATTTTGCGCAACCCGGAAATCCTGATTCTGGACGAAGCCACCAGCCATCTCGATAACGAGAGTGAACGGCTGATCCAGACGGCAATCGATAACCTGGCGCGAGAGAGAACGTGCTTCATCATCGCGCACCGCCTGTCAACGGTTCGCAAGGCCGATCTAGTGGTGGTGTTCAATCAGGGGGGCATTGAAGCGGCCGGTTCGCACGACGAACTCTGGGAAACCAGCGCGACGTACCGCAAGCTGAACGGTATTCACCTCACGGAAAAGCGCCCGCGTCTGGTACCCGCCCGTGGGTGGGATCTCGAGGAAGACACGTTACCGCGGGCTGTTGGCGAATAAACTCTCGGCCGTCTCGACTCGGTCCTACGGTGCTTACGTGAAGAGGGCGAGACGGGCCCGATCGGCAGGCCGCCACGGTTCGAAAGCGCGCGAACGTCCTTACATACTCTACGGGAGATCGGACTCGCCAGCGGCTCACGAACCGTAACGGCGCGCTATACGCACTCCAGCAGTTATGCAGCGGCCTCTTTGCTCCGCTGTTTCCTCATCTGGCTCATGAACTCACGCATCGTGGCGATCTGGCCCGGTGAGCGTTTTTCCGACCACGCTTCGAAGCGCTTGGCCGCGTTTTCCATGTGGACCAGGAAAAATGGGTTCTTCCACATATCACGGCCCTGCTGCAATCCGGGCCGGATGCGCTCGAATACGCCGAAGAACTCGCCACTGGTCTCGAAGAAGAGGTCCTCGTACAGGAGGCCGTAATCCAGCAGGGCACAGGCCTGCTCCCAGTAACTGACTACCATCATGAAGTTGGTGCCGCCTTCAGTGCCGGGGGC
>JAFARV010000327.1 GCA_019245255.1 Acidobacteriaceae bacterium
CGGTCCGCCAGAAAGCGTTTCGTCATTCACCCAGGGCACTCTGTACGGCCCGCAGATCCAGTGCGCCTGGAGTGCTAACAGGTTTCGGTGCGCAAGGAGTGCCTTCGCCCATTGCACGCTTCGGCGGTAACGGTTCATGAAGCCGACCGCGTGAATGAGGCGACTGCTCGAGAGCCTGTTTGCCAGTTCGGCGTACGGAACACCAGATACACCAATAGGCTTCTCGACGAGGAAAGGAACTTTGTGCTGCAGGCATTGTTCGAGCAGGCTCCCGCGCGATCCAGCAGGCGTACATAAGAAGACGAGATCCACTCCAGCGGCGAAGCATTCGGACGCGCCCGGGAGCACGCGGGCGTCGTATTCCACCGCGAGTTCGAGCGCGCGAGCGTGGTTTGTATCCACGACGTATAGGACACGGTGTCCAAGCTGACGAGCGCACCTGGCGCGCTCACGTCCCATTCGGCCGCATCCAATGATGGCGACTGCGAGTGGCCTCATCTCACGCACCAGCTATGACCGGCACTGAACGTACGTCACGTTTGCAGAGTCTGTCCGACAGGCCCAGTCTGCGCGCCTGACGGAGAAAAGAAAGACAGCCCTCGAGGCAGATCGTCTCGCTCGACGGCGCGAAATCAAACATCGCATCTATGTGAATTTCGGCCAGATCGAAACGGCTCGACTGCTTCGCGAGTGTTCGCAGTAATTGCAGGTAAAGTGGACCGATTGCCTGCGCAAAACCACCCATTAGGAAGACGCGATCGAGACCCGCGGCGACGGCAATCAACAGCAGGACCTGGGCGAGTGGCACGGTCGCGGTGCGCAGAATCTCGAAGGCCCAAGAATCTCCATTGAGGATGGCGGGTACGAGATGCTGCTCATTGGTCAGCCATTCCGGCGTAGCACAATACTTGGCAACCAGTTGCGAAGACTGGAATGCGAGCGGATCCGTCAAAGCGCGGCGGCGCGCGAGACGCTCGACGGCACGGCCGGATGCGACCGCGCCCAGGTGGCCGCGAGATCCACAATCGCAGCCCGGAGCGGAGGGGCTGTGGTCCACGACGACATGACCGATCTCTCCACCAAAGGGAACGTCGTCGACAACTCCTGATTCACGAATGAACATCTTGCTACCGATGCCGCTGCTCACAGTCACTACGAGGAACCGGCGGTAAGGTGTTATTTCGGCGACGCGCCAAGCCGCGGCGGAGACGTCGTTCAGGAGAAGGACGGGGCGACCTGTGCGGGCTTCGAGTAGTGATGCAATTCCGGCGTGTTCCTTCGAGTTTCCGGCTACGGTTGCCGCCTGATGAGCGTGGCAGTAATCAGTGACCGGGGCAGGAAAGGCTATCACCATGGGCGACGGGCGTTCGGCGAGATTGCCGTATGTGCGCTCGTAATTCACGATGCGACTGGCAATTGTCTCCCATATCGCATCCCGAGTGCAGCCGGTTGCAACACTGGGTATGCGCGATTTGTGGACGTGCGTTATCCGCTGCTCACCGTCGACAACGGCTGCGCGTAAGAATGTTCCGCCGAGATCAAAAATTAACGCACTCATCTTGATGCCATGCGAATTTAGTGTCGTGACTTTTCAGGTATGAAACGAGTAGCCGGCGAGCTGAGCGTAAGTCTGATTGACGTAGTTCCTGCAAGAACATCGGGTGGGCCACTCTTTGAACCACAACCAGGTTCAGCGCGCCGCCGCGATGCTGCCTGGCTTCGTCGAGTGCAGCCTGCAGAAAGTCGGGTTCAGGCAACTCCTCTGAGGTCGGCAGGAGGCCGAGATCTCGGGTAAGTCCAACGAGGCGGTGCAACAATGCCGGCTCGGCAAGTGAGCGGGTGACAGCGATTGCCGTCGAGAGGAGCATATCTATTGCGACGGCTGCACCGTGCGGGATCCGAAACGAGCTGTGGCTTTCGATGGCTGGGCTGAAAGTATGTCCAAAATCCACAATTCGTGCGAGATCTGCTTCGAAGAGATTCGTCGATAGTTCTTCCATCATGAGGAACTCGGAGCGCAGCGCGATTTGTTTCGCAACGCCTCGGGGAC
>JAFARV010000475.1 GCA_019245255.1 Acidobacteriaceae bacterium
AAGTTCGCCCTGTATTGCGCACTCGACGAGATTTTGCACAAGCGAGATCGGAGCTTGTGGACATGGCGTCAATGGCCGATAGAATATCAGTCTCCGGATTCCCCCGCGTGCCAGAAATTCGCCAGACACCATGCGGCTACCGTTGAATTCTATAAGTACATCCAATTCATTCTCGAAGAACAGTTAACTGCGGTTCAGAGCTATGCGAAAGACCGTGGAGTACCGACTGGGTTGTATCACGATTTGGCTCTGGCGACCGACAGCTGTGGCGCGGACCTTTGGGCGCATCGCGAATACTACGTCGATGGCTGTCGAGTAGGCGCACCACCCGATGACTTCTCGCCAAGCGGGCAGGACTGGGGGTTTCCACCGCCAAACTCCGATGTGCATCGTGCTTCGGGATATCGCCTGTATCGTGAAAGCATTCGGAAGATAGTGGCACACGGTGGTGCGTTGCGCATAGACCATGTAATGCGGTTATTCCGCCTCTTCTGCATTCCGAACAACGCTAGCGCTGCCCAAGGTACGTATGTGCGTGATTTCGCCGAAGATCTGATGCGGGTTCTTGCTCTTGAAAGCGTCCGGAGCGGCAACATCATCATCGGCGAGGACCTCGGGACCGTGACGGACGAGATACGGGATATGCTCTCCCGCTTCGGAATACTTAGCTATCGTTTGTTCTACTTCGAAAAACATCGTGATGGCCGTTTTAAGCGCATTCAAGAGTATCCGGCCCAGGCGCTGGTTTCTTCGAGCACCCACGATCTTCCTACCTTGTGCGGCTTCTGGACGGGGCGCGACATTGATGCGCGTCGATCGGCCGCTGTAGTAGATGAAGCGGGCCATCAGAGTCAATGGCACGACCGGCAGCGGGAGAAACAGCACATGCTCGATGTGCTTCACAACGAGCAGCTTCTGCCAGAGTGGTATTCTCGGTCCGCAGAACAGGTGCCGGAAGTCGACGGAGAGCTTCATAACGCAATCGTCGGATTCCTGGCGCGCGTCCGCTCCATGCTGCTGCTCTTAAATCAGGAGGACCTTACGAAAGAGACCGAGCAGCAGAACCTGCCGGGCACGACAGCACAGTATCCGAATTGGCAGCGTAAGATGAAAGCCAGCGTCGAGGATCTGCGGTCACACGAATGGAGCGGCTACGTCACGATGTTCCGGGATCAGTTGCATACGACCCAGAGAATGCGGTGACCCGGGTAGAGTCGGGCAGAACCGAAATGTTTCAGGCATACACGAACCTTTGCTCAAGCGCGTTCTAGAACCCCTTATACGGTTCCGAGGAATAGCGCCGGCATAGAGAACACCTTTAAGCTCACATCATGGTTGTTGGACAATTCGCTAGGAACCTCGATTGGGCAAAGACGCTCTGGTGTCAGCTTTTCCATGATGCGGCGATGTGGCCGATTCATGGTCGTTATCAGTGCAGGACTTGCTTGCGGTATCACGACATTCCTTGGGAGCTACAGGACGAGCAGGTTCGAAAAAACGATTCGCAGCGATCCCGGTGCGTGCCCAGCTCGTCGTAATCGATCTCGTACTGACTCCGACACTTTGGTCGTCACGAAATTCAAGGGCTGACGGAGCTTTTCGTACCCGGCTGGAGAATGGCATCGACAGCCAGCCCCAGACCACCCAAAGACGCGAGGAGGATGGCGTAGAGAGCTGTCTCTTTCCGACGATTTGCGGTATTAGGGGGGGCGCCCGAAGGCTGTTGTCCAAAGGCGGACGCGGTTCCAGCTCCGACGCGACTCAGTAATGTGCCCTTTTGATTCAACACTCGGAGTGAGCCGGTCAGGGCCGCAACTTGAATCTCAGGGCCGTTCAACCGTACAACCGCTTCGGATCTGGGGTCATCCCCCTGTATTCGATAACCCGAGACCTGGATGGTATAACCCAGCATATTGTCGACTCGGGTTGCGCCTTGCTCCAGCACGAGGTGATCGCGGTAAATCAACCCTGCAGAGTCTATTCCCAAGGTGACGGCTGCCCCGTCGGTGCGAAGATAAACCTGACTCGGATTTCGTCCCGTCCTGATTTCGGCACCATCGAAGACATTCGCGTTACCCTCGACCTCCGCATTGTCGATTTGGAACGTGCCAACGGCAGTCGCAACACCTATGCTCGGGGGTGCAGCAATACAGGCCAGGGTTACACAGGTTGTGACAAAACAGAAACGTAAGCACGTATGCACGACTTCATTTGACGTTACCGTGATGCAGCAGTTACGCCCAGGTTGTGGATGGACACGGCGGTGAATATTCCCGCTTCCGCAAAGTTACCGACGGCAAACTTCGTCCGGAGGTCGCGATGCCGGTGGCCGAGAATTAACTCTGGTACCAGGACTGCCGCGGCCATCCCTGCCTTGATGCTGAGCCCTCGTCCGCCGAAAGTACCATCCGAAGAAGCGAGCAGCCCGTTCCCCTCTCGCTTTCCCCAGGAGGTTGCAGCATCAAAGCCTGAGCTCGCAACGATCGCGAACATGCTGGATAGCCAAATCCGGTTCACCGTCCGGTCGTGCCGGTCCTGCGGATGAGCAACGGTGACGCCCGCCCGGATGGGCGCACTCACGAGGGAAGCGGCTTGCAGCGTCGATACCGAAGTATTCGAGGCTGCGAGTTCGCCGGGTTGTGTCTGGGCGAATATTGAGGGGCATAGCGCAATGGCAAGCGACAAAGCAGTACACGTTATTTTGGTCATCCGATTCTCCTGAATCGCGGGTCGCGATACAAAGGGGTAATCGGCAGAACGCTCGAGCGACTTTAGACCCGGGTGGCGGGATGCGCGTGTTACGATGAAGCGTCTACGCCGGGAGGACGTTCGCGGCGCAGCGGTGTCGGGGCGTAGCGCAGCCTGGTAGCGCACCTGCCTTGGGCGCAGGGGGTCGCAAGTTCAAATCTTGCCGCCCCGACCACGATTCCACAGACGAGCCCAACTATTTGAGGGCTAAGCTGATCTTCAAAGCAATATCGACCTTAGCCATTGCCTCAGAAGAAAGGTGACCGCACGCTCGAACAATACGGCTCTTGTCGATGACGCGGATTTGGTCACACAGGACGACGGCATGCTTCGTGAACCCGCCGTCTGATTCAGAGACTGGGACCCAAATTGGGAACGGTTTACCGCGCGCATTTTCGGAGCTTGTCGCGGGCACTATGATTGTCCGCGGCGAAACGCGATTGCCAGTGTCGTTCTGGACGACGACACACCGCCGCGTCTTCTGTATCTCTGTTCCGACCGTCGGATCCAAGTTGACTTCGATGACATCTCCCCGCCGAACCTGCATTTACGATAGCTCGGCATCCACGAAAGCGAACTCATCATGAATTTGGCCGCTCAGCTCAGCATTCGCGAGGTAGCCTTCTTCCAGTTGACGTTCCAGTTCCATCTGCCGGATTTCTTCGATGTAATGCTCAACCGCTTCGCGTACAAAGACACTTGTGCTTACGCGACGCTCTTGAACGATGGCCAAAGCTTCCTCATAAAGCCGAGTGGGCAGGTCCACGCTGATCTTCCTTGCCCGACCGCCAGTCGCTGAGGTCAGTTTTCTCCTACGAATCATATTACCGCGTCCTTATCGATTCTATTACATTTGTCCCTAGCATTTTTCGTACCCAGGAAATGCCTGAATCTGCTGCCGGAGGCAGCACTACCGAAAAAGAGCGATACGTACGCGCACGTGCGGCTTCTTACAGTCAGGATTCGCTGGTGCAAAGACAAGCGCCTGCAGTTGCCAACATCTCGCAATCGAGCCATCTTTCATATGTGATTACCGGCGCGGTAGTCATCGCGGCGCTCTATTTCGGGAAAGCGCTCGTCGTTCCGTTTGCATTTGCAGTGCTTCTGAGTTTCCTTTTGTCGACTCCGGTCGTGTGGCTGGAAAAGCTAAAACTCGGGAAAAGCTTTTCCGTGTTCGTGGTGCTTACGATCACCGTCGCATTTGTCGGTGCGATGGTTTGGCTTGGCATTGTGCAGGTTTCAGGGATTGTTCGCAGCCTGCCCCAGTACCGGAACAACGTTATCCGGAAACTCGAGGCATTACAGAATCCTGCGGGTTCGGGCATTCTCAGGGGTTTTGAGACGATCTCAGAACTGAGCCGCGAAGTCACGGCCAATCGCCTGAAAACGGAGAAGAAGGGAAATCCCGCTCAGGCGGATACCGGACAGCCTCCTTCGGCGGTGAACCCGGTCCCCGTCGAAGTCGTCAAGCCGGGAAACAGTGTACTGCCCTCGCTTGGAATTGTAAGTACTTCTGTCGGCGAGGACCTGGCCGAAGCTCTCGCGGTTATCGTACTGACCCTTTTTATGCTGCTGAACCGCACGCACTTAAGGAACAGGCTATTGCGGTTTATGGGGCGTGGTCACCTGGTGCTGATGACTACGGCCATTGACGATGCAGCGCACCGCGTGAGCCAGTATCTGCTTACGCAGTCGCTCGTGAACGGCATGTTCGGTCTGATCCTGGCGACCGGGCTGTATTTCATTGGGGTGCCATACGCTCCGTTTTGGGGAGTACTCGTGGCCGTGCTGCGTTTTATCCCTTACGTCGGAACCTTTATCGCCGGGGCGTGTCCATTTCTCCTTTCTCTGGTAGTGCTTGATGGCTGGCGCAGGCCCTTACTTACGGCCGGCTTATATCTCGCTATCGAACTAACGATCTCGAGCGTGATCGAGCCTTGGCTTTACGCAACACGGACGGGCATCTCCTCTCTCGCAATTTTGATTTCCGCGGCGTTTTGGACGCTGCTTTGGGGCCCGATCGGACTGGTGCTATCGACGCCACTGACAGTGTGCCTGGCAGTGTTGGGACGATACCTGCCACCGCTCGAATTTCTATACGTGCTGCTTGGGGACGAACCCGTCCTGGCCACCGAGGTGCGTTATTACCAGCGGCTGCTGGCGGAGGACGAAGACGAAGCGGCGGAGGTGCTAGAGACCAGCCTTAAAGACAAATCGCTGACTGAAGTTTACGATTCCGTGGTGATTCCGGCACTAACGCTGGCTGAGACGGACCGTCACGAAAACCGGTTATCGGAGCAGAAATCCAGCTTCGTCTACCAGGCCACGCGTGAACTGGTGGAGGATGTTGGCGAGCGCCACCCGATTCTGCCGCATGCTGCGGTAGGAGTTCGGGTGGGATGCGTGCCCTCCCGCGACGAGGCAGACGCCGTAGTTGCGGCGATGCTTGCGCAATTGTTACGCCAGCGAGGTATCGAAGCCGACGTGATACGCGGTGATGATGGCAGTGGATGTGAGACATTGGTCGTCTCAGCGCTCCCGCCGTTCGCGATCATGCATGCGCGTTCATGGTGCCGCAAGTTAAAGAAGCGGCATCCCGGAGCTCGAATCCTACTCGGCGTTTGGAATTCACTGCTGCCGGCCGAGGACATCAGGCAGCGCCTCGGGGCTGATGGCGCCGATTCGGTTGTGATCACACTTGAGCAGGCGCTAAACGATTTATATCCGAGTGAGGTTCCCACGGTCGCTGAGCATGCGGCCGCAGTGACTTAGACTCTTTCCGTTGTTACGATCGAGTTTGCAAGCTCCCGCCTTTTTGATTCCCGAAACAACAATTCATGAAAATGGCAGCAGTCCGGTGCTCGCGGTCGGCTCAGGGCCGGTCCTCATCACGGTCGGGGTGCTCGCGGTGGTCGAACAAGAGACACTGCAGTTGGCAATTCATGGATCGAGCGACGGCAAAGAATGGAGTGCCGATCCGTTGGTTAGCTTCCCGGAGAAGTTTTATCCAGGTGTATCAGCTGTGTACCTCGACCCGGGTGCGCGAGGAGCACGGTTTATCCGGGCTCAATGGAGAGTAAACCGGTGGGGCCGCGCAAGTAAGGCGCCGAGTTTTCGCATTTATGTAGTTGCAGAGCCTGTTTGAAGTTGACAGGCGTCGCCGAACTCACATTCAACAAAGACTTCTCTTGAATCTTTTCGATGTCAGGGGCAGAATTGGGATAGTCAGGGGTGTACTATGTCGTACCGTTTTCGCCAACATATAAATCTGCTTGGGTTTGTGTTCCTCGCGACCTCCGGCGCAAGCTTTTCATTCGCTCAAGCAGTTTCCGGCAATATTATCGGCACGGTTACTGATCCAAGCGGGGCAACCGTGGCTGCGGCACAAATCACGGCCCTCAACGAGGGCACGGGCGTGTCGACGGACGCAACAGCAAACGAATCGGGTAATTACACTATTCCGAACTTGAGTCCCGGCACGTATACGATCACCATTACACGGCCGGGCTTTCAGAAGTTCGTGCAACAGAACGTCAGGGTGGATGTTTCGCAATCCATTCGCGTGGATGCTGCGCTGCAGGTTGGGCAAGCGAGCCAGGAGGTGACAGTGAGCTCTGCGCCTCCGGGTATCGAGACGGACCGCGCAACAGTACAGACCGAACTTAGCGGTGCGCAGATCTCCTCGCTACCGATTCCCAATCGAAATTTCACGAATTTGGCTTTGCTTACACCGGGCTCTGTCGTGAACACGTTCCAACACGCGCCCAGCGAAAATCCACAGCAATCGACGCTCGTAAACACCGGTGGCCAGGAATTTGCCGGGACCAACTATCAGTTGGATGGCATGAATAACAATGACACGGTACTCGGAATCACGATGGTCAACCCCGCGGTGGATTCGGTGGGAGCGTTTACCGCACAAAGCAACAATTACGATGCGGAATATCAGGCGACCGGGAATGTGATTCAAGTCGAGACCAAGTCTGGAACTAACGAGTTGCATGGCAGCGGCTTCGAATTTCTCCAAAACAACATTTTTCAAGCGCGTGATCCTTTCACACAGGGACTTCATGCGCCCGGTACTCCGGCTCCGCCAAATCGAGGCATCCCGGAGCTTCGATGGAATCAGTTTGGCGGCTCCATTGGAGGGCCAATCAAGAAGAACAGGTTGTTTTTCTTCGGCGATTATCAGGGCACTTACCGAAGGATAGGCGCCTCTGAGACGGTTCGCGTTCCCACGGCTGCGGAACGAGCCGGCAATCTGAGCGATCTCGGCGTTCCCATCTATGACCCGACAACCGGTAATCCCGATGGAACCGGACGGACGATTTTTCCCGGCGCTAATCTCGCCGGCCGCATTTCGCCGCCTGCCGCGGCGTTGCTCGCGGCGCTCCCGGGGCCGAACATTGCGACCACAGATCCTGCTGCGCCCAACTTCTCCGCCTCTGGCGTCGAGAAATACGACACCAATCAATGGGACGTCCGCGGTGATTATTTTTCAAGCGAGAAGGTACGGTTGTTTGGCCGGTACAGCTACCTGGGCGCCAATATTGCCGCGCCAGGTCCATTTGGCCTGTACGGTGGTCCTGCGTTCCCGCAATGGGGTTTCTCGGGTTTATCAGACGCGTTGAATCAGAACATCGCGTCGGGTGTGACTTACACCCTGAGCCCTTCTCTACTGACCGAGGTGCGGTTTGGCTTTTCGCGCTATCGCGTGACAGTCAGTGCTCAAGATCAAACCACGCAATTGGCAAACACGGTCGGGATTCCGGGGCTCAATATCTCTGGAAGGTCCGATACAAACGGATTGCCGGATTTGACTATCAACGGATCCGGCGGCTTCAGCATGGGTTACAGCTGTAATTGCCCATTGCATGAGCGCGAGACCCTCCTCGATTACGTAAATAATTGGACCAAGATTGCCGGCAACCACACTATTCGCTTTGGGGGCACTTTCGAAATGGCCTGGAATCAGCGTCTGCCGAGTGATCAGCATCGGGCAGGCGTTTATCAGTTCAATGCATCCGTTACTGCCGACGCTGGTGTGCCTGGCAGCGGTCTCGGGCTGGCGTCGTTCCTGCTGGGCGACCCGTCCGGTTTCAACAGGTTTGAACAGGTTTCTACCACGCAGGAAGATCGGCAGAACCGGATGTTTTACTTCCTTCAGGACACCTGGCGTGTCACTCCGAAACTAACCCTCAGCTTGGGAGTTCGTTGGGACGTTTGGTTCCCGGATTTCTCGCTTAATTCGGGTCAGGGCGGCCGCTACGACGTGACGAATAACATCGTGTACATTCCTGGCGTCGGGGGCGTATCACAGTCCGGCAATGCCCAAACGCAGTGGCTGAACTTGTCGCCCCGCATCGGAATTGCGTACGCGGTTGATGAGAAGACCGTCATTCGCACTGGTTACGGACGGGGCTATACCCTCGGCACATTTGGCTGGACGTTTAACGATTTGGCGGCAGACGTCTATCCGTCGATCGTTAATCAGAGCATCAGCGCAACATCATCGTTCTTTCCTGTGTTCCCGTTGACAACGGCACCTCCTGCGGTTGTCTTTCCTACTATTCCGTCCAACGGCATGCTC
>JAFARV010000649.1 GCA_019245255.1 Acidobacteriaceae bacterium
TTGACGCGAACGTGGGAACCGAGATCGCTCGCTACGAACACGAGTACTCGAGCGGCAGCCGCGTTCACCTCCTCTTCTTCGCCATCAACGATTTCAACGGTGAGCCCAAGGCAAACGTATTCGAGCAGATCTGCTGGACGGATCTCCGCGCCCTGCCATCGCTCGATTTCCTCGAAGGAGACATCGATTTCGTCCGCCGCCTCGCCCGCGGCGAATTCAACCGCTTCCTCGGCGACAACAATAGCGGCCTCTAGCCTGTATTTCTCACCACGGTTGAAGCGAAACGCGTGAGAGGCATGCAGATACAAGGCGCGCGAAGGTCGGCGCCCGGAGGCATATTTGAACAATCTGTCGAGGACGGCGATCGAGCGCAACGCAGTAGGTGCGCGCCTCTCGCGCGTTGCAGCCAAGCGCTGGTGAGAAATACAGGCTAGGTCCTACTGCTCGTCGAGCGCTTGCGGCTTCCAATCAATGTTGATTACAGCCGGGCTCTCGAGCAGTTCGGCAATGAATGCCGGATGCTCCGTCTCGCTCCGGCGCGCGCGCCACTCCACTTCATAATGGTAAGTCGTCTTTCGCGGCAGTTCCGAAACCGCGAGCCCGGAAGCCGTCACCTGAAATTTGTGTTTCGCCAGTACGGACCTGAGTGCGTCCTCCCCCGGTCCGTCTTCGGCAATGGCCAGCTCCAGGCTGCCCCGCCGCTCAACTCGGCCCCAATTCTCGACGTGCTTCAGAACCCACAGCACGAGTAACGCAATCCCCAACGCATACCACCCGAGCACAAGTTGGCCCGCACCGAAGCAAAAGCCCATCACGGTCACGTACCACAGCGTCGCAGCCGTTGTGATCCCGACCACCACGCTTCCTTTGCGCAAGATGGCGCCTGCGCCGATAAACCCCATCCCGGTCAACACGCCAAGCGGCAGCCGCATCACATCCATCTGTGTGAAATAGCTCTGGTCCTTCCCCGTTGTTTGCAAAAGCGCATTGGCAAGCAGCATCGAAAACGATGCTGCCAGGCAAACCAGCAGCGTTGTTCGCAGACCTGCGGGGCGGCCCCGCTCGCCTCGATTGATTCCGACAAGCGCTCCCGCGATAAACGTGCAGATCAGCCGAACCGCCAGATCGGTCCAGGTGAGACTTGAAGGCATCCCTTCCCGCGGACTCAGTCCAGATCGAAAAGCCGCTTGGGAGGAACGTCCGAACGGTCCTCTTTGGCTTGCTTCAGCAACTCTTCAAACTTTTTCTCCCGGACCTTCTCGGCACTGCGATGAGACGCGAAGCTTTTCTCGAACACATCGTTCCGCCGTTCCGCTTCACCTTTCAATTGCTGAACTGCGGCTTGCAGGTCTTCGATCAGCGGCTTCTTCTCAGGTTCGCGGTGATGAATCACTGCTTGCGTCTCAGTGTCGATGTGCAGCGTTGCGCCACAGCACGGGCACTGTACTTCAAGCAGGTTGGTGGATGGGCGTGGCATACCGGCAATCGTACCGCAAGTTGCGGTTGCTATCCTCTCATTGCTGAACCCTCATTGCTGAACCATGACATCGGTCCTGGGCTGGATCTCTCAATACGGCTATCTGGGCCTGTTCGGCATGTTGATGTTCGGCATTGCCGGTCTTCCTATTCCGGATGAAACACTCCTCGTCCTCTCAGGTGTCCTCGTCGCTCAGGGCCGTCTCACTGCCTGGATCACATTTCTGACGGCCTTTGCAGGCAGTGCCTGTGGCATCTCGCTCAGTTACTTCCTCGGCCGGTCAGTCGCGTCCCCGCTGTTGCTTCGCTACGGCAGCTACGTTCACGTCACGCCGGAGGATCTTGAAACTACACATCGCTGGTTCCGGCGCATGGGCAATTGGATTTTGACATTCGGATACTTCATACCGGGCGTGCGGCATTTTACAGCGCTTGTGGCCGGAATGTCGAAGCTGGAATTCCCGATTTTCGCGGGCTTCGCTTATCTCGGCGCAGTGATTTGGATTTCGACGTTCCTCTCCATCGGTTACTTTGTCGGCGACCGGTGGCACTCTGTTGTCAGCGCACTGCATCGCTACATGCTCGTCGGCGCACTGGTCGCCGCGGCCGCCGCCGCACTCATGTGGTGGGTTCGCGGACAGCGACGTCGAGACTAAAGCCTGCCGCTCTTTGCCCACTCCGATTCGAATTGCTCGCGCGAGACGAACGAAGCCTGTGTCCCGACCGCCTGCGTCGAGAGCGCCGCGTACAGATTCGCTCGCGAGATCGCTGCCGGCTCGTCCAGTTCCTGTGCCAGAAAGCAGGCCAAACTGCCGATGAACGCATCGCCCGCGCCCGTCGTGTCCACTGCCCGCACGGGAAACGCCGGGACATGCATCAACTCACCCGGTCTCG
>JAFARV010000059.1 GCA_019245255.1 Acidobacteriaceae bacterium
TGTGTGTCAACCGCGCCGTTTACGTACTCCACTAACTCTGCAGCGGAACGTGCATCCCCAAAGCCTGCATTGATACTGATAAACGCGTCCACGCCCAGAAGGTTGCATAAACTCAGAAACTCGTCGGTCCCGACGTCGTTCGGCTGCAAAGCCGACCAGACATAATCCCAGCGTGGCGGTCTACGATCGGGATCGCCTATGGCGTCGCGCCAATCGTACGCAGAGAGGAAATTCCCGCCCGGGAAACGGTACATGCCCGAGTGCAGTTGCTTTAACAGTGCAACAGTATCAGGCCGGAAGCCTTGAATGTTATCAGCCGGCATGAGTGATACTGCACCGACGTGGAAAGATCCGTTCCCCGACCCGGCAATTTCGATGCGGCCATCGTCGGCGTCACCACCTGCGGTGAAAGTCATGGGGAACTTGGCGTACGTGGTCCGCAGACCCGTTACGGTAACGGTCTGCCGCTCGCCGGGACCGGGTCCCCAAACAAGACTAACGCTCACCCTGGCACCCGGTTCGCCAGCTAGCACCACGCGTGCCGAATAGGACTTCGATTTGCGGAGCACAAGTCCAGCCTGCTGAATTCCTCGCGCCTCAGCGCCTGTCACCGTGATGAGCGGAGTGTGCTCCCCGACATAGGCATGATTGCGATCCATGACCACGGCTGAGTCCGGTCCAATGGGCCGCCAACGGTTCTGGCGGCGTGCCCGTCCTGGTGGTCCCTGCGATGGGGTAGGCGCTAAGCTGTCAGTGTTCTCCGAAGTGACGGCGTAATAGAACTTCCGGTCATCGAGCATCTCCGCCCACACGCTCCGATTGACCAGATCGCCTATGTGCTCGATGAACTGCCCGTACAGGTAGGGTGAGATTGGCGTGCGGGTTTTGCTGGCATCCACAATTACGGCAATGTGCTTTTGCACCGTGTCGTTCGTTCGCGCGCTGGTGCGAAAGTTCAGAACTGCGGCGACCAACAGCAGTGCCGGCAACTTCTTGTGCAACCACTTCCTCCTTTTCACCTCTTCAGCCTTCGTCGCCACTACCGGTTGCGTGCTTCTGGTTGGCATTGACTGCGGCTGCCGTCATGCTCTCACTCGAAACGCGCACCCGCTAGGTTTGGTACCGTACGGACGGGCTTAAGACCAACCAAATGTAACGCTTCCACGCCCGAGAAGTGCGGCTCCTTCGGTTTGGCTAACTGTTAGATGGCCTGTTAACAGAGGCTTCCGTTAGGTCCGAGTAGCCCGGCACTGTATCCCAAAGCTCCGGTTACTCGGTGACCTCAATCCCGTTTACACAAGCCATTCCCTTGACTGGAACGAAAGTGAGGACAATTTTGCCTTGGGCTGTCGGCCGGATGCCCGAAAAGGTTCGGTCCAACGGCCGGCCTTCATCTCCCGCCTCCTTGAAAATATCGAAGTCGCGGAGTAGGGCCTCACCGTTGCAATAGACGTCAAAGATGCGGCTGCCAAGCCCGCCCACTCCGGTGTTATGGCGTCCGTAGTGGGCTTCGCAAAACTTTAGCGTTACTCTGTACCGCCCGTCTGCAACCGGTATGGCATACGAGAAATGTCCCCACCGCTCGCTGGCGTATAACGCCATATCAGGCGAGTTGCCCTCTCGGACTGGATTGGTAGCGCGGACCAATGCATTTCCTCCCATAAAATAGGAGTCTGCCTGCCACGGCTGCCCGGCGGAATCCTGCCAGGAGGCGGTCCAACCCGCTCGTATTCGGATCGGCCTGACCTTCCCGGGACTTACGGGCAGCACCTCGATCCCGCTGACCATCGCCGTGCCTCTCATCGAGGTGAAGCTCAGGTGGAGAACACCATCGGGGGCTGGAGAGACGTTCCTGAACACCCGTTCGTCCGACACGTTCGCGCCATCGGCATCAGCCACAACGTCGAAGACATCCAAAACGTGCTTCCCATTGACAGAAACGGCAAAAAGTCGCTGGCCCTCGCCACTCGATTCTGCACTGATGAAATCGGCCAATCCTGTCTCGGCAAAATGAAGATGCAGTTCGTAGGCGCCCGGCTCAAGCGGAATGTCGTACCGAAAATCTCCAGTTCGCACGTGCCGGTAGATATCTGGATCCAGGGTTCGACGGATTCTTTCAGCCGGGTGGACAGCCACCGAACCTCCAGAGAAAAAGCGCTCCGGCCCCCACACGTGGCCGCTGCGGTCAATGTAAGAGGTAGTGGATCCCACAATCATTCGGAGAGTTCCGTTGCCCGAAGCCGTTGCAATTGAGCCGGAAACAGTGGACTTGGGATCGAAGGCGATAGACTTACCGGCAAACGACCACAACAGAAGAAAGGCGCCGGCTATTGCGAAGAGCGCAGTAGCGAACACAGTTCGCCGGCGCGTGAGCCCTCTGGGGCG
>JAFARV010000078.1 GCA_019245255.1 Acidobacteriaceae bacterium
TTTCGAACATGCTGCAGATGTGGCTCATCTTTATCATTCCCGCGGGCCTGACTTATACCTTTGGCAAGATGGTCCGCGATACCCGGCAGGGCTGGGCAATCTTTGCGGCCATGACTGTTCTGTGGTTCGCGGGCGTGCTTACGGCATATCACTACGAACAAAAGGGAACACCGGCTTTAGCCGCCGCTCACATCGATCTGGCGCCGAGTAGTTTACAGCCGGGTGGAAACATGGAGGGCAAAGAGACCCGGTTCGGAATTAGTAACTCCGCCCTCTTTGCGACAGTTACCACTGACGCAAGCTGCGGCGCTGTGAACTCGGTGCACGATAGTTTCACACCGCTTGGAGGGCTTGTTCCGCTGTTCAACATTGAGCTGGGTGAGGTCGTATTTGGCGGGGTCGGCGCAGGGCTGTACGGAATGCTGATGTTTGCCATCTTATCCGTCTTTATTGCCGGGCTGATGGTGGGCCGCACACCTGAGTATCTCGGTAAGAAAATTGAGCAGAAAGAAGTAAAAATGGCCATGCTTGCATTACTGATTCTGGCCGGGAGTGTTCTTCTCTTTGCTGCTGCGTCCTCTGTCATACCCTTTGCAAAGAACGGCTACTGGAACCCACCGGGGCCCGCAATCGCGAACCTGACGAATCCGGGTGCGCACGGCTTCTCCGAGATTCTGTACGCCTATACCAGCGGCACCGGCAACAATGGCAGCGCCTTCGCAGGCTTGAGCCCGAACACGCCCTGGTACAACCTCACGATCGGCCTCGTGATGCTGTTGGGGCGCTTTTTCATGCTCATTCCGTTGCTTGCCGTTGCTGGTTCACTCGTCGAGAAGAAGTCGGTTCCGGCCTCGGCGGGAACACTGCCGACAAATGGTCCTTTATTCGTCGCATTGCTTGTGGGCGTTGTCATCATCGTCGGCGCCTTGACGTTCTTCCCTGCCCTCTCGCTGGGGCCGATCGTCGAACACCTGATGATGACCTAGCCGGTCGTCTTTAGCCTGAAGGAGAAGCTGATGCCTGTTCAACTTGAACAAGAGCCCGTACTGAAGACCGAAGTCGTTGACACCACCGTAGTGGGCCTCAGTCGCGGTAAACGCTCGCGACCGTTGTTCGATCCGCCAATCGTCCGTAGAGCGGTTATCGATTCGTTCCGGAAATTGGATCCCCGGGTTCTGGTCAAGAATCCGGTCATGTTTGTCGTAGCCGTCGGCGCCCTGCTGACGACCCTGTTCCTGTTCCAACCCCATACGAAAGATCTGGGGTTTCAGATTCAGATCGCAATTTGGCTTTGGTTTACGGTTCTGTTCGCTAACTTCGCGGAAGCCATGGCGGAAGGCCGCGGAAAAGCGCAAGCCGATGCCCTGCGGAAGACAAAAACGGAAGCGCTCGCCAAGAAGCTGGTCAACGGCCGAACCGAAACCGTTCCCGCATCCGCTCTACGCAAGGGTGACGTATGCGTCTGCTACCCCAATGACTTGATTCCGAGCGATGGAACCGTCGTCGACGGTATCGCAAGCGTTGACGAATCCGTGATCACCGGTGAGAGCGCCCCGGTGATCCGTGAAGCGGGCGGGGATCGCAGCGCAGTTACCGGCGGCACGAAAGTGCTTTCCGATTTCATAAAGATTGAGATCGTATCCAACCCCGGCGAGACCTTCCTCGACCGCATGATCGCTTTGGTCGAAGGCGCTCAACGGCAGAAAACGCCCAACGAAATCGCCCTGAACATCATGATTGCGGGGCTCACGCTGATCTTCCTTCTGGCGTGCGTAACGCTGGCCCCGTTTTCGAAGTATTCGGTAACCGCCGCCGGTGCGGGTGCCGTGCCCAGCGTGGCTGTGCTCGTCTCGTTGTTGGTTTGCCTCATCCCGACAACTATCGGCGGCTTACTTTCCGCTATCGGTATTGCGGGCATGGATCGCGTAATGCAGCACAACGTCCTTGCCATGAGCGGTAAAGCGGTTGAGGCAGCGGGTGACGTCAACACTCTTCTCCTTGACAAGACCGGAACGATTACTCTCGGTAATCGCCAGGCCGTAGCATTTATTCCGGCAAACGGCGTAAGCGAGACTGAGCTCGCCGACGCAGCGCAACTGTCGAGTCTTGCCGACGAAACCCCCGAAGGCCGCAGCATCGTTGTTTTTGCCAAGCAGAAATACGGACTCCGCGGCCGTGAAGTGGGCGAGCATGAATCCGAGTTCGTGCCCTTTTCGGCGCAGACTAGAATGAGCGGGGTCAACCTTGATGGAAGAGCCATCCGCAAGGGCGCGACTGAATCAATCAAGAATTACGTTCTCGAACAAGGTGGCCATTTTCCACCGGAGGTGGCCCAGACCTCTGAGTCCATTTCGCGTAACGGCGGAACGCCGCTGGTTGTTTCCGTCAATGCGCGCGCCCTTGGTGTTATCCATCTGAAGGACGTCGTGAAAGGTGGCATGCGCGATCGCTTTGAACAGATGCGCCGCATGGGTATCCGGACCGTCATGATCACCGGCGATAACCCTTTGACGGCCGCCGCCATCGCCTCCGAGGCAGGTGTAGACGACTTTCTCGCGCAGGCCACGCCAAAGGACAAGTTGGATCTGATTAGGCGCGAACAGATGAACGGCCGCCTGGTTGCTATGACGGGCGACGGCACCAACGACGCGCCCGCACTCGCTCAAGCCGACGTAGGCGTCGCTATGAATACGGGCACGATGGCCGCCAAGGAAGCCGGAAACATGGTGGATCTGGACAGCAATCCGACCAAGCTGATTGAAATTGTTGCCATCGGTAAACAGTTGCTGATTACACGCGGCGCCCTCACGACTTTTTCAATCGCCAACGACGTGGCCAAGTACTTCGCCATCATCCCTGCCATGTTCACCGTTACATACCCGGCTCTCGGCAAGCTGAACATTATGGGGCTGCACTCGCCCGAGAGCGCTATACTCGCTGCGGTCATCTTCAATGCGCTGATAATCATCGCGCTCGTGCCGCTCGCGCTACGCGGCGTTACATATCGCGCGCTAAGTGCAGGCGCACTGCTCCGTCGCAACCTTTTCATTTATGGCATCGGAGGCGTGATTGCGCCGTTCCCGGGTATCTGGGTAATTGACAGACTGCTTGGAATCCTGCACCTGGCCTAAGGAAAACGAAAATGTTCTCACAATTAAAACCCGCGATTTTGATGACTATCGCCCTCACGGTAATAACCGGACTTATCTATCCGCTGGCGGTTACCGGAGCGGCGCAGGTTTTGTTCCACCATCAGGCCAACGGAAGTCTGATAACGCGCAATGGCGCCGTCATCGGTTCGTCTCTGATTGCGCAGAGCTTTACCAAGCCTGAGTACTTTCATCCGCGGCCCTCGGCGGCGGGCTCGAACGGATACGATCCCACATCTTCGGGCGGATCGAATCTCGGTCCGACGAACCCCGATCTCGCCAAGCGACTGCAGAAGGATGCCGCGGCGTATCGCTCCGACAACCAGTCAGGTGGGCTCATTCCGGCAGATGCGATCACAGCCTCGGGCAGCGGCCTCGATCCGGACATCAGTCCCGCAAACGCTCTCACCCAAGTACACCGCGTGGCCCGCGCGCGCGGTGCATCTGAGGAAGACGTCGAATCGTTTGTCCGCGACCGTATTCAGGGACGCCAACTCGGCGTCTTCGGAGAGCCGCGGGTCAATGTGCTGGAACTCAACCTCGCATTAGATCAGCGTTTCCCCGTCCGGCATTGATCGCTCGCGACCCTAAACTCAGAAGCGCAAAGGGCGCGGATGCGTGCCCCGAGACAACGGAAGGAACCCGCTGCTTTTCGCGGGGCGCGCTTGATACCGCGGCCGTCTTGCGCGAGTTCCTCAAAAGATTACTTCTTATTCGCTGATCCGGGCGCAGACTGGGCGGCGTGGGCCTTCGCGACTAACGGGTCAGGCAAATGGTATCCGGCCTCGGCCTGGAGTTTGTTCTTTAGTGACCCGGCAATCACGTGATCCTTGCCCGCCATCATGGCTTCAAAACCTTCCTTGGCGACTTCGGCCGGATCGTCCTTCTCGCTCGCGCCGAGCTTCGTATCCTCCGCTCCCGCTCGACGGAAAAAATTAGTCTCTGTTGCGCCGGGCATCAACGCGGTCACCGTGACCCCCGTATCTTTCAACTCCTCGCGAAGACTCTGGGCAAGAGAACGCTCGAACGCCTTCGTGGCGCCGTAGACCGCCTCGTAAGGCGTTGGCATCGTGCCGGCGATCGACGAGGTGAACAGAATCCGGCCGCTACCTTGGGCCACCATCTGCTTTGCCATGTATTTGGCAAGGTGCAGCACCGACATCACGTTCAGCCGCACCATGTTCATTTCTGCCGCAAGATCGGTCTCAACAAAACGGCCGTTGACGCCAACACCTGCGTTTATGGCAACTGCGTCGACCGGGCGGCCTGCTGCCTCGATTGCCTGTATTAGCCGGTGGGTGCCCTCGTGCTCGGCCAGATTTACCTGAACAGGATTCACTTGCGCGCCCAGCGCTTGCAGGTTCCCAACCACCTCTTGGACGCGGTCGCTCTCCGCCGCAATCAGCAGATCAAATCCGTTCTGCGCAAACTGTTTCGCCAGCTCATAACCAATGCCGCTGGAAGCACCCGTCACTACCCCGAAGGGCTTTGTCGATGCTGTGGCCATAAGTTCTCCTGCCAAGAAGACGAAGCCGCTGCACAAACTGACAAATAGGAGTTTTTCCAGGAGCGCCCTCGCTCGCAACTTGAAGCAGTTATTCGTTCAGCGCACCAGCAACCGCACCGTGATGCTTTGTGGCACACGTGCTAAATACCTGTCCAACACTTCCTTTGCTTTCTGTTGTTGCTTTTTCACTCCGGTACAGGGAAGCTAAGCCCACATAGGGCCGGTAATCGTACGGAGCGCTCGCAATACCTTTCTCAAACAGGCTCGCAGGCGGCAGTGCGAAGTAGACTAGAAGAGATGCTCGGTTTCGAGGTTGCCTCCAACTACTCATGACAGATTTGCTCCGCGACAGTTTTAAGTACCGCGAACTGATCTGGGCTCTGGCGATGAAGGAATTGACGGTCCGCTACAAGCGTTCCGTTCTCGGTTTTCTTTGGGCGTTGTTGAACCCCGCGCTTTTCATGCTCGTCCTGACAGTCGTCTTTTCGACGGTGATGCCCATAGCTATTCCACACTATGCTGTTTTTCTTCTGAGCACGCTGGTGCCTTGGACCTTCTTTTCGCAGGGTGCAACTTATGCGGTGGAATCGATTGTCATGAACTCCGATTTGATTAAGAAGGTCGCGGTTCCAAAGGTAGTGTTCCCCGTCGCCGCTGTTGTATCCAATCTCATCAACTTCGCGCTTTCACTGATCCCGCTGCTTCTGATTGTCCTGATCATGCGGCATCCGTTCTATTGGACCTGGATCTTGCTGCCAATCTCGGTGATCGCATTATCGATTTTCACATTGGGCTTCGGCCTGTTTTTCGCGACCGCGAACGTGTATTACCGCGATGTCTCGCACATCGTTCAGATTCTGATGAACCTGTGGTTCTATGTGACTCCCATCATTTACAAGGTTGACGCATTTCCACCTAAGTTCCGCTGGATTTTCAGACTGAATCCTATCCTGTACGTTTTGAACGACTTCCGCATGTTCGTGTATTACGGGCAAGTGCCGACTGCGTTATCGATTCTCGGTTCCTTCGTTTGTGCGGGCGGTGCACTCGTCATCGGTTACTGGTTTTTCCGCAAGCATCAATCGGAGTTCGTGTTTTACGTCTGATGTCAATGTTTCCCTCTTCCACTGCCATACGCGTCGAGCATGTTACGCAACGCTTCCGGCTTATTCACGAACGCCCCGACACGCTCCGCGAAGTATTTGCCAAGCGGTTCAAGGGCAAATCGAGCGTTCACGATTTCGAAGCTTTGAAGGACGTGTCCTTTGAAGTTCATCACGGCGAGATGCTGGGTGTCGTCGGCGTCAACGGTTCGGGTAAGAGCACGCTTCTCAAGGTAGTATCCGGAGTCTACGCCCCTTCAGCAGGAAAAGTTGAGGTGAACGGCCGTCTGGCGTCGCTGCTCGAACTCGGCTCCGGCATGCATCCAGAGCTCACCGGGCGCGAAAACATCATCCTCAACGGCCTGCTGATGGGTTACTCCAAAAAGCAGATGAAGGCACGCGAACAGCGCATCATCGACTTCGCAGACATCGGCGAGTTCATCGACGTGCCGCTCAAGCAGTACTCGTCAGGAATGTACGCCCGCCTCGCCTTCTCGGTCGCCACCGAGGTAGATCCCGACATACTTGTCGTCGATGAAATCCTTTCGGTCGGCGACGCCAATTTCGCCGCCAAGTCGTTCAAGCGCATGATGGACTTCCGCGATTCCGGCAAAACCATCCTGTTCGTCACTCACAGCATGCAGCAGGTGCTGCAGTATTGTGATCGCGCCATCCTGCTCGAGGCGGGACGGCTGGTGATCGACGGCGCGCCGGAAGAGGTTATCGAGCGCTATGCTCCCGGCACGCTGGCATCCACGTCAGCGCTGGCCTCTGCAAGCGAGAAGTATCTGGCATCCCTGCGGGAATAAGCCGACGGCTCCGCCGCGAAGCAATCAGCTGTTGCCGTCCGGCGACTCCGAAGATCCGTATTCCTTCAGTTTGTTGAAGAGCGTCTTCAGGCTGATGCCGAGGATTTCGGCCGCACGCGTCTTGTTGTTCTTCGTATGATGCAGCGTCAGCTGAATCAAAGCCTTTTCGGCGTCTGACACCGTCGTCCCCACAGGCAGACGTACGCTCTCTGGCTCAAACACCTGAACCGGAGGACGTGAACCGACAGACACCCCGAAATCATACGGCAAGTGCGCCATCTGGATCTCGCCTTCGCCCGCCATAATGACTGCGCGCTCGAGTACATTGCGGAGCTCGCGCACGTTCCCCGGCCACGAATAGCGCCGGAAAGCGTCCATCACCTCCCCAGTGACAGAAGTAATGTTGCATGCATGCTTGCGATTGAGGTTGCCGATGAGTGTCTCGCACAGAACGAGCAAATCTTCCAATCGTTGGCGAAGCGGCGGCAGCGAGATCTGAAAGACATTCAAACGGTAGTACAGATCTTCGCGCAGATCGCCTTTCTTCAGCGCCTCATCGATGATCCGATTGGTCGCCGCAATCACGCGCACGTCGACCGAGATCTCACTCTTGCCGCCCAGCCGCCGCACGCGCGAATCCTCCAGCACGCGCAGCAGTTTCGCTTGAGTCCCGGATGGCATCTCAGCTAGCTCGTCCAAAAGCAGTGTCCCGTGCTGCGCGAGTTCAAAACAACCGGCACGCCGTTCCAGCGCTCCGGTGAATGCGCCCTTTTCGTGGCCGAACAGCTCACTCTCCATCAACGTTTCCGGCATCGCAGCGCAATTGATCGCCACAAACGGCCCGCCGCGCCTGGGACTCAGTTTGTGTATCGCACGTGCAACCAATTCTTTTCCAGTACCACTCTCACCGGCAACCAGTACCGCAGCCTTTGAAGGCGCTACCTGGCGGACGACATCAAAGACCTGCTGCATGGGCTTTGACGTTCCCACCATGTCGACCAAAACTCCTCGCCCAACCAACTGACGGCGCAGAATTTCGGTCTCTTCGGCCAGGCGGCTCGCCGACGCCGCCCGTTCCAGCAGAACGCGCAGCGCAGCAGGCTGGATTGGCTTTTCGAGAAACCAGAATGCGCCCAGATCGTGAATCGTCTGGATCGCGGTTTCGATGTTTCCAAATGCAGTGAGCACGATCGCCGGCGGCATGTTGCCATCCGTACTCAGCCGTTTCATCAGTTCGAATCCGTCCATGCGCGGCATCATCAGATCAGTGACAATGACATTTGCATTAAACGTGTTCAGCTTCTCAATCGCTTCCTGGCCGTCTCCGGCCGTCTCAACGTTGAAGCCCCAGGTTGAAATCATGGAAGCAAGAGGATTACGTTGCGACTCTTCATCGTCAACGATGAGAACGTTAATGGTAGGGCGTGTGGCTTGGTTTCCCACGGTGTTAAGTTATTTAAGCCGACTGAACGGCGCGCACAGACCGAGCCGGGCTAATATCGGCCCCGACAAAAACTCAAATGGCCTGAGTATCCCAGAGTATCGCAACGCACTCATGCTTTGTCACTAGAGACATTCCTAGCCTGTGCAGAACCCAGAACGGCCCGAAACGCCCGAAGCCCGACAAACGCTTGAACATCCGCCGTTGTTGAGAACCTGGAACCGGCTGTATTTTGCAGTACTCCTCTATCTTTTCACATTGATCTGCTTACTCTATGCAATCTCGCGCACGCTTCAGTACTAACCCGTTCCGAGCCAGGGGAATACTCGCCAAGTGAGAACGATCGATTGGATCGTCCTGTCCGGATGGCTGATTTTCCTGGTCAGTTACGGGTTATATCGCGGCCGCGGCAGCAGCACAGTGAATAAGTATCTCCTGGCCGGCAAAACCATGCCCTGGTATGCAATGGGGCTGTCCATCCTGGCGACCCAGGCAAGCGCGATTACTTTCATTTCCACAACCGGCCAAGGCTACGTCGACGGGTTGCGGTTCGTGCAGTTTTATTTCGGCCTGCCGCTCGCGATGATCGTAATCTCAATGGTTGCCGTGCCCGCCTTCCACAAAGCGAAGGTGTACACGGCGTATCAATATCTCGAGCAGCGGTTCGATGCCAAGACACGCGCAATCGTGAGCGTCATCTTCCTTATCCAGCGAGGTCTCGCCGCCGGCATCGGACTGTACGCACCAGCAGTGGCCCTTTCGGTGGTACTCGGTTGGTCTGATCGCTGGATAACAGTACTGATAGGCGCGCTCGTGGTCACCTACACCGTAAGCGGCGGTATCAAAGCTCTGACGTGGGCCGACGTGCAGCAAATGACCATGATCTTCATTGCGCTGGCGATCAGCTTATTCGTGGTCATTCATTCTCTCCCTCCCCAAATTTCGTTTGTCGACGCCGTGCACCTGGCGGGCGTGGCGCGGCGTATGAGAATCGTCGATGTTCATCTTGACTGGAGCAACCGCTACAACCTATGGAGCGGCTTGATCGGCGGCGGCTTTCTCGCCCTTGCCTACTTTGGGTGCGATCAGAGCCAGGTTCAACGCTATTTGACCGGCCGCTCCATCACGCAGAGCCGTCTCAGCCTCATGTTCAACGCCGCCGTAAAGATCCCGATGCAGCTTCTCATCCTGTTCATCGGTGCCATGGTGTTCGTTTTGTCGCTGTTTGTCCCCTCTCCCGCGATTTTCCAGCCGCGAGAAGCCGAACGGGCAATGAAAACAGCGGAATGGCCCTCCATTCAAGCCGAATATCGGAATGCATTCGAACAGCGAAGAACGGCGGCGTACCAATTCGCTGCGGCAGCCAGGGATAACACGACCGGCCTGCCTGCCTCCGTGTCCGAGTTACGACAGGCGGAATCCTCGTTTCTTGCTGTCCGCAAACGCGCGCTAAGTGTGGTCGAGCGCCTGAATGGTGGAACGAAATTTGATGACACCAACTATATCTTTCTCTCGTTTGTAACTTCTTATCTGCCTGCCGGCCTCGTGGGCCTGGTGATCGGCGTTGTATTTTCAGCTTCCATGGGATCCACGTCCGGCGAAATCAACTCACTTGCGACGGTCTCGGTCATAGACATTTACCGTCGCTATCTGGTCAGGAATGCAAGTGATCGCCACTACGTCATGGCATCGCGCGCGCTCACCTTCTTTTGGGGAGCTTATGCGGTGAGCTTCGCAGCCTGGGGCGCGCGAGGATTCGGCGCTCTGATTGAGCGTGTCAACATAGTCGGTTCTCTTTTCTACGGGGTGTTACTCGGCGTTTTCGTACTGGCTTTCGGATTCAAGCGTGTTCGAGGTACAGCAGCCTTCTGGGGCGCCATTGCGGGACAGGCTGCTATCTTCGCCATCGCTCACTTTACCGATGTGTCTTTTCTCTGGTACAACGTTGCCGGATGTGTGACGGTGGTCGCCGTTGCGTTCGTGATTCAAGCCTCGGATCAGACCTGGAGAGTCGAGATGTCCACGGTTGACTGATGGCCTTCAATGACCACGATCCCGCTTTCGGTCACATGATAGTATTTCCGATCTTCATCCAGGTCGTAGCCGATCGTCGCGTGCTCGGGTACTTTCACGTTCTTGTCAAGGATGGCGTGGCGAACTTTCGCGCGCCTTCCGATGTCGCAGTTATCAAATAGAACGGAGTCTTCCACCAGAGCGCCGGTGTGCACGCGAACGCCGCGGCCCAGCACGGAGCCGCGAACCAATCCTCCCGAAATGATGGAACTGCCGGCCACGATTGAATCAATCGCAAGCCCGCGCCGGTTTTCCTCGTCGAAAACAAACTTTGCGGGCGCATCAAAATAGCCCGCCGTGCGCAGCGGCCATTGCCGGTTATAAAGGTTCAGCTCGGGCGAGACCGCTCGCAGATCCATGCTGGCTTCGTAATAAGCATCGAGCGTTCCGACATCGCGCCAATATTGCGGAGCGCCGATGGGGTCGCCCGGAATGACGTTTGTCTGAAAGTCGTATGCGAACATGTCGGCGCGGCCAATCAGGCCCGGCAGGATGTTTTTGCCGAAGTCATGCGCGCTGCTTTCGCTTTCGGCATCGGTATACAGTTCCCGCAGAAGCAGATCGGTCGAGAAAACATAGTTGCCCATGGAGGCGTAAACGCGCTGCGGGTCGCCCGGCATAGTCGGCGCATCCGAACGTTTTTCGTGAAATCCTACAATCCCGCCCTCCGGTGTTGCTTCGATTACGCCGAATTCAGAGGCGAATTCTTTTTCGACCGGAATTGCCGCAACCGTCGCGCCCGCGCGCTTCTCGACGTGAAACTCAACCATTTGCCGGATGTTCATCCGGTAGATGTGATCGGCCCCAAAGATCACCACTACGTGCGGGTCGGCCTGCTCAATCAGGTTGATGTTCTGATAAATGGCGTCGGCGGTGCCGCGGTACCAGTCCTCCTGCTGAGAGCGCATTTGAGCCGGCACGGGAATAATGAAGTTGTTCTTCAGCAGCCCGCTCACCTCCCAGCCTTCCCGCAGATGCTGCAGCAGCGATTGGCTCTTGAACTGGACCAGAACGTAGATCGAATAAATTCCTGAGTTGACGAGATTACTGAGGACGAAGTCAACGATGCGATAGCGTCCGCCGAACGGGACAGCCGGTTTGGCGCGTTCCTTCGTAAGCGGATAAAGTCGAGTGCCCTTACCGCCTGCGAGCACGAACGCAAGAACGCGAAGCTGCATCGTTTTCTGTCCTCCGCCGAATAGAATATCGCGGCACGTCACCACTCCCTTTTTCGAAACTTCCTCGCCGGCGCGGCTCTTACCTCTTGTACTTCTATGCATCGTTAGTTAAGATATATAGAAGTGCGAGGCATCATGGCCGAACTCAAATCCAACCTCCCTCAAGGCACACTGGACCTGCTCATTCTCAAGGCGGTTGCGTTTGACCCCGTCCACGGATACGCCATCGCACAACGCCTGGAACAGGTGTCGCGCGGCGTGGTTCAAGTTCCGGAGGGTTCGCTCTACCCCGCCCTGCACCGCCTTGAGAATCGCGGTCTGCTGGCAGCGGACTGGAAAAAGACCGACACCGGCCGCGAAGCAAAGTTCTACCGGCTTACACGAAAGGGACGGAAGCAGTTGGAAGCCGAGGCCGCCGGTTGGCAGCGATTGACGGAAGCAATTGGCCTCATCCTTGGCATGGCCGACGGAGGTGCGCAATGAATTGGTGGTCTCGGCTGTGGCGTCGGAAGCGCATGGAAGAGCAACTCGAAAAGGAACTGCGATTCCATTTGGACCAACATGCGGGCGATCTCATGGAACACGGCCACTCTGTGGCAGAAGCGCAGCGGGAGGCCCGGCTCGCGCTCGGCGGCCCTGAACAAGTGAAAGAAAAGTGTCGCGATGCTCGCGGTACCCGCTGGGCCGAGGAGTTGATCCAGGACACGCGTTATGCGCTGCGGAGTTTTCGCCAGAGGCCCGGCTTCGTCGCTGTCACTCTGCTGGTTCTGGCTTTAGGCATCGGCGCCACCACCGTCATGTTTGCCGTGATCAACAGCGTCCTTCTGAAGCCGCTTCCTTTCCCGGAACCGGATCGAATCGTGGTCGTGCACGGATTCGATGAACACTTTGGCGAGTTCTGGGGATTCTCGTATCCCGATTTCCTTGATGTCAGTCACGCCAGCCGCTCCTTGGCGCTCGCTGCGTGGACCTATGGCGGAGGAACGATCAGCGCGCCGGGAAAACCGGAGTACGTGGATGGGCGCCTGATTTCAGCAGAACTTTTTGCCACGCTGGGTGTCGTTCCGGAATGCGGGCGCGCCTTCCGGCGTGATGAAGATCGGCCGGGCGCTGCGCCGGTAGCCATGATCAGCTACGCTCTCTGGCAACGCCGATTCGCAGGCGAACGTTCCGCAGTCGGCAAGAGACTCATCTACGACGGCAAGACGTATGTGATCACCGGTGTCGCACCCGCAGGCTTTCAGTTGTCCGGCGAGGCCGATGTGTTCACACCACTCGGTCGGAGCACCGATTTGCGAATGCAGAATCGGGGGGCGCGCTTCATCCAAGTAGTGGCGCGTCTCGCTCGCGGCATTACTCTGACTCAAGCTCAGGCCGAGGTCACGCTCATCAGCCGCCATTTGGCCCGGCAGTATCCGGCATCGAATGCAGGCCTCAGCCTGCGTCTTCACCCGCTCTTGCAGGACGTCGTGAAAGACGTTCGCGGCACCCTCTGGCTGCTGCTCTCTGCTGTTGGCGTCGTGCTTCTCATCGCCTGCGTGAACATCGCAGGTTTGTTTCTCACGCGCGCCATCTCTCGTGAGCGGGAGCTTGCCATGCGAGTGGCTCTCGGCGCGGGCCGCGGACGGCTGGTGCGCCAATGCATCACGGAGAGCGGCGTTCTGGGGCTTTGCGGGGGCCTTCTGGGCATCTTCGCTGCCGCCGTAAGCGTTCGTCCGTTCATAACCTTCTGGCCGCACGGTTTGCCGCGTGCCGACGAGATTCACATCGATTGGCGGGTGCTGTGTTTTGCAGCCGGTGTATCCGTTTTATGCGGTCTCTTTTTTGGACTCACGCCGGCCTTGCGCGTTCCGATGCACGGGCTCGAACAGGCACTGCGCGCCGGCGGCCGGACCATTAGCGGACGCTCACAGCGCATGCAGGCTGCATTCGTCGTTTCTGAGATCACGCTCGCATTCGTTCTCTTAATCGCGGCCGGAATGCTGGTTCATACTCTGTTGGCCCTTTCTGTCCTCAATCCCGGATTTAATGCGCATAACGTGTTAACTGGCCGCTTCGCGCTCTCCCCTAAGACGCTCGCGAATCCTTCCGCTATTCGCGCAGCATGGCAGGATGTGCTCGATCGCGCCCGGCGCCTGCCCGGCGTGGAATTCGCCGCGCTCGCCGATATCATTCCCATGCGCGAAGGGGAAAACGTCCTGATGTATCGCGCCACTCCCAATCCGCTGCCTCCTTATCAGGAGCCGTTCGCGCTCGCCTCCAGCGTAAGCCCCGATTACCTGAAGGTCATGGGCATCCCGCTGCTTGAAGGTCGCTTCTTCACTGAATTCGATCGCGAGGGCACAGCACCGGTGGTGGTCATTGATGAAAATCTTGCGCAGCACGCGTTCGGCCAGCGGGCTGTAGTTGGCAAGCGTCTCTGGATTCCTGATATGGGTCCTGCGCCCGTTCAGATAGTTGGTGTGGTTGGCCATGTGCGCCACTGGGGTCTGGCCGGCGACGATCAGTCCCGTGTCCACGATCAGATGTATTACCCGTTCGCTCAGGTACCTGTTCCGCTGTTGCATTTCTTTTCATCGGTAATGTCAATCACGCTACGGACGCGAACTTCACCTTTAAGCATCGTCGAGCCACTGCAACGGGAATTACGCGGTGCCTCCGGCGATCAGGCACTCTATGAAGTTCGGAGTATGGAGCGGTTGGTAAGCGCCTCTCTCGACCAGCAGCGTTTCCTTTCGCTCCTTTTCGGCATATTCGCGGCGCTGGCCTTACTGCTTGCGTGCGTCGGCCTTTACGGAGTAATTGCTTACTTGACCGCACAGCGCACATCCGAGTTCGGAGTGCGAATGGCAATTGGCGCAAGCGTCCGCGACATCATGCGATTGGTGCTATGGCACAGCCTCAAGATGGCGATCGCCGGCGTCGCGGCCGGGATTGTCGCCGCGCTGGCGGCAGGGCGTATGTTGCAGCACGTTGTCGAGGGAATGCGGCCCGTCAATGTGGAAACTGTAGCCGTGATGATCGCCCTTCTGATGACATCTGCGCTCTTGGCCAGTTTCGTGCCTGCCCGCCGTGCCAGCCTGATCGACCCAGCAACAACCTTGCGGCAAGAGTAAATCGCTGTCTCAGTCGGCTGCAACCACGACAACCGTCACCGGCCACGCCTCCGCTGTTCAGCGAACGATCCTCTCGAGGAACACGTTGGCCCGCGCATATGGCGATCTTTTTACGCGCTCGGGTGGCACGCGTCGGAAGCCAACCGATTCGTACAGGTGAATAGCATTTGCGAGCGAACTGTTCGTTTCAATATAAAGCCGGCAGCTGCCCTGGGCGTTTGCATATTCAATGGCATGTTCCAGCAACTGCCGCCCGATTCCTTGACCACGCTCGCTCTCGGCAACCGCCATCTTGGCGATCTCCCAACTTTCATCGCCCAGCGCAAGCAGCGCACAGCACCCGATTGCCTCCCCGTCTCGGAGCGCCATGAATATCTGGCCACCCGGCGCGAGGACATGCCTATACGGGTCATTTAAAGTCTCGCGATCCTTCTCCTCGAGACGAAAATACTTCTGAATCCAGGCTTCGTTGAGCCTCCGGAAGGCCTCCTCGTCTCCCGGTTGGAAACTGCGGATATGGACAGCGCGCACCAGCCGTTTACGCATGAAGACAGTGGCTTGTGGATTCTCGTTGTAACGCCCACAGAGCCGGTAACCGTGACGTTCATAGAATGCGATCGCATCCGCTAGGTCGTCTTTGCTGTCGAGATACAGCCAGGCGACGTTGTGCTCTTGAGCGAATTGTTCAAGCGTTTCCAGAAGAAGACGTGCCACTCCATGTCCACGATAGACAGGACGCACATAGAGCTTCTTGACCTCGCCGGCCGAGCCAAACTGCGGCAACCGGCGGTAGAAAATGCAGCCAATCGGCAGGTCCGCTGAATAGGCGACCCAAATCGCATTCCGCGGATCGGACAGGCTGCGCAACATCGCGGCGCGGTCATCTCGCGCAACCACGTTGACAGCCTCATAGTACTCCTCAATCAGATGAAACGCGTCGTCGGGGTACTCGACGTGTACTCGTTCCACGTGAAGGTCCGGTACGGATCGAATCTGCACTTGATCGTCGTTTGCCGCCAGCGTCTGCATACCGTTCTTGATCTCATTGTGTGCTTAGGCGATGAATATGTCCAATATCTTGTTCATCCATATCGATATGCTTTGTATATGGATCACGAAATCGAGCTGCGGCATCTTCGTTACTTCGTAGCCGTTGCTGAGGAACTGCATTTCGGCCATGCCGCCACGCGTCTCCATATTGCACAGCCGCCGCTTTCACAACAGATCCGGCGTTTGGAAGAGCTGCTGGGGCACCAACTACTGCTCCGCACCTCGAGAGCAGTGAAGCTCACACATTCGGGTGAAGTGCTGCTCGAACGCGCGCGAAGTCTGTTAGGCCGGATGCAGGAAGATCTCGAACAGGTGCGGCGCGTGGGGCGAGGTGAAAGTGGGTATCTACGAGTCGGCTTTATCGGGTCGGGAATGTTGACTTGCCTCCCCGCGCTCTTGGGCGCTTATGGAAAAAAGTATCCGCATGTCGAACTGCGACTGCAAGAGTTCTATACGAGCACACTGATCAAAGCGATTGCCGACGGCTCGGTCGATGTCGGATTTCTTCGGGATGGAGGGCCGAATCCGGAGCTGCAAGTGGAGCCGCTGCTGGAGGAAAAATTCATCGCGATTGTGCCAAATCACCACCGGCTCGCGCGCCGCGCCCGAATCAGAGCTCTCGATCTGCGGGAAGAACCGTTTGTTTTCTTCCCGCGTTCTGCCGGCCAAACCGCCTGGGAGCGAACGATCAAACTTTGCGAACGCGACGGCTTCCGGCCTCACATTGTGCAGGAGGCGCCGCATTGGGTCACGATTGTCAGTCTCGTTGCAGCAGGAATCGGTGTAACTATCGCGCCGGCCTGTATCCGCTTGATTGCGCCCACAGCAGCTTCGTGCCGCCCCATTTCGGGCGATGGCGGCAGTTTCATCGAACTCGCATACCGCAATGACCAGAACAGCCCGGTGGCAACTGAATTTTGCCGTCTCGCTCGTAAGGTCTTTCGCGAATCCGCGCAACGCGGCAATTGAATTTGAGCCCCTTCACTCGAGCCCTTCCAAAATCGTGCTACGCTGGGCGGCGAACCTCCTTTATGCGAACAACCTGTGCTGTCCTCTTAGCATCCGCGTTGTGTGTGGGGCTTCACGCTGACCAGGCACAGCCCTCATCCACGCTCAAAGTCGGCGACAAGGCGCCCGACTTCACGTTGCCCTCCACCCAGGGCGGGACTGTGCACCTGGCCGACTACATCGGAAAGAGCCCAGTCGTACTCGCGTTCTTCCCGGCTGCGTTCACCGGTGGCTGAAGCGCCGAAATGAAAGCATTCCAGGCTGGAATGCAAAAGTATGCAGAATCTGGCGCCAAAGTGTTCGCCATCAGCACCGATAACGGGCCGTCACAGAAAGCGTTTTCCGAAAGCCTTGGCCTCTCGTTCCCTCTGCTGAGCGACTTTGTCGATCGCCACGTCTCCGAAGAATATGGCGTCTTTATTCCCAAATTTGCGATAGCGAACCGCGTGACATTCGTCATCGATCAGGAAGGCAAGATTAGCTTCATCGAATCGGGCGGCGATGCCTTGAAGATGGTGGGAGCGCCCGACGCCTGCAGCCGCCTGGCACACAAGAAAACCGGCTAGCGTCGCCGTCGAACTCTACTTCGACGCGTAGACTTGCTCGTGAAAAAGGCGGTCGAGCGTCGACGCCGGCTCATCGCAGATTCCAGAGTGCGCCGAGGAAACCTGTAACAACGTGCTCCGCGGCGCAATCAGCCAATGGAACCGGGCACGTTGGTTGAGTTGCGCAATGCTTCCAGCGCTTCGGTCACCTGCGCAGATCTTTTCTATCCCCTCCAGCCGTCGCTCTATTTCGTCGCCATCCACCTCGGGTGCGAACGTCGTCGGACCATCCCTCTCCTCAATCCATTCTTGCGGAACAGCCGACGTGATCTGTCGCACCGCGGAATCGTGGAGCTTAGCGCGTAGCTCTCCGTCGATCTCCCTGATTGGTTTGCCCACGGAAGCAGGGCATGATCCTTGATCGCCGGGAAAGGCTTGATTGCCGCAAGCCCGGCATCTCGCCAATCATAATGGAAATAAAGACTTGCGCCATGGTCTATGAAGTACAGTTGCCTGTGCCACCAAAGCAGGTTGGTGTTCCTGGCGGTGCGATCGATGTTTGTTGTGAAGGCATCGAACCAGACACCCTTGGAAGCCGTCTTCGCGTCCACTATGTCCCTCGCAGCCGGGTCGAACATAGTTGCGCCTGGAAGGTAATCTAAGCCGAGATTCAAGCCTACGCTCGCCAGCAGCAAGGCCCGAATTTCCGGGTCGGGCTCATTTCTTCCTATGCATTCGTCCAATTCCATGAAGACCAGCTCTGAAAGAGTCGCCTGCAAAACGATATAAAGCAGGCCGAGGACGAGTTGCAAACTGAACAGCAGCGGTTATTGCAAGATGTTGGTGGGAAGCTGTTCGCAGGAATGGAGAAGTACGCGAAAGACAATTTATGATGCCAAGTCCGAGAACCAGCCGGAACCAACGCCTGCCACTCCTATAAGCCGTTCGCCCGGGGGGTTATTAACCTGAAGAGTGCGGTAATGGCGACTCAAGACTGGCGCCGAACGGGGCAGATCCTGAGAACTGACCAAAAAGAAGCACTGAGCAATGCAGAGTCCGGCATCAGTCAAAAAATGGTCCCTGTT
>JAFARV010000090.1 GCA_019245255.1 Acidobacteriaceae bacterium
CTGGTCGCCCTGTCTCTGCAGTTCGGCAACTGTGTACTTCAAGCGGGTCACTATTCCGTCGATCTTCGGAAGAAAGACTTCCGTAAACAGGGCGATTCTCATTTGCTGCCGCTATTGAAAAACCGGCGCACAGCTGCGCCATGAAACCCTGGGAGGAATCATGTTCTCATCCACTCTGTCTTTGTAGTCAATCGCTACGTTCAACAGCGAATCCAGAAGCGACTGCGAGAGGCAATGCGGTTTCAGCCCAAGTTCGAGCAGCTTCGTGTTCGCCGCGTGATAGTAATGCTCCTCTTTTTCGACGCGCGGATTCGGCACGTTTTCAATCTCCACGTCCAGGCCCATTTCGGTTCCGGCTTGGCGCACTTTTTGCGCTAGATCGTTGACTGTGAACTGCTCAGTGAATTGATTCAGTACGCGGAACTCTCCAGCCTTGGCCGGGTTCAGTAACGCGAGTTCCACGCAACGCACCGTGTCCCGGATGTCCAGAAACCCACGACATTGACCACCTCGGCCGTACACCGTGAGCGGGTGCCCGATTGCAGCCTGGATACAGAACCGATTCAACACCGTGCCGAAAATTCCGTCATAGTCAAGCCGATTGACCAGCGTTCGATCCATCGTAGTTTCAGGCGTATGAACACCATACACAACTCCTTGATTCAGGTCCGTGGCGCGTAGCCCCCAAATCCGGCATGCGAAATGTATGTTGTGACTATCGTGGACCTTACTGAGGTGATAGTAGGAGCCTGGTTGCTTCGGATACAGAAGCGTGTCAGTGCGGCCCTTATGCGTGATGGTCAGATAACCTTCTTCAATATCTATATTTGGCGTACCATACTCCCCCATCGTCCCAAGCTTGACTAAGTGGCAGTCCGGCAGCTTTTCGTGAATCACATAGAGTAAGTTGAGCGTGCCAACAACGTTATTGACCTGCGTGAATACAGCCTCCTTACGTCCAATCATGGAGTAGGGCGCAGATCGTTGTTCTCCGAAGTGGACCACCGCATCCGGCGCGAAGCGCACCATCGC
The DNA here is from genome assembly GCA_019245255.1 of Acidobacteriaceae bacterium. Taxonomy (GTDB): domain Bacteria; phylum Acidobacteriota; class Terriglobia; order Bryobacterales; family Bryobacteraceae; genus Bog-105. Next base: position 1,033 of record JAFARV010000090.1, read on the forward strand.
AGTTTCGAGCGCTTCGTGATTACACATATCCGCGACATAGAGGTCGATAGAGTGGCCCGTAAGTTCATGCCAGCGCGCGATGCGCCGTTCGATGCCGCAGATAGGAGTTAGGCTCGCTATCTTCAACTGCCGGTCCCAGTCTCGTCTGATCAGGCTATCCAGAATGCCGACATCGTGTCCGCGTTGCGATAAATGCAGCGCCGTCGCCCAGCCACAGTATCCGTCTCCCCCTAAAACTAGAATCCGCAATGATAGCCTCCGTTTTCAAAATCTGGACAGCGCTGTTGCGTCGATCCGTCGAATCGCAGAGTACTTGTTACAATGTGACGCTCTGATGACAAACAGATTAATTATCACACCGGCAGATACGTGACGATTACTCAGTTCAGGCGCACATCTACCGCTCTTCAAACGTCACTAAAGCCGGATCGTTTCCGGTGTTCCGCGTCGACAAGTAACACTGTATAGTCTTCTTCAGGGAACAATTCTACATGTGGCCTCTCTCGGTCCGGCGTGCGGTAAGGCGGTGTCAGCGTTTGTACCGCGAGACGCGTGTCATCGGACTGGCACTGAAGTCAACGGCTCATCCCGTCCTCGCGCACATGGTAGTCATCCGCCGGTGCAATCTTGCATGTACCTATTGCAGCGAGTTCGACGACTTTTCGAAACCGGTCCCTACTATCGAGCTCATCAATCGCATCGATCTGCTTGCCCGGCTGGGCACCACGGCGGTAACTCTGACCGGTGGCGAACCGCTGCTTCATCCGGAAATTGAAGAGGTGATCCGTCACATCCGCCGACGGGGCATGATGGCCGTCATGGTCACGAACGGCTATTTGCTCAATGTCGAAAAAATCAATCGCCTGAACCGCTCCGGCCTCGACCGGTTACAGATCAGCATTGATAATGTCCGGCCAGACGATGTCTCGATGAAAAGCCTGAAAGTTCTCGATCAGAAATTGCGCTGGCTCTCAGAATATGCGGAGTTCCCGGTCAACATCCATTCGGTCGTCGGCGCCTGTAGCGAACATCCGGAAGACGCGCTCACCATCGCCACCCGCGCCAAAGAGTTGGGTCTGATCAGTACGGTAGGCATCGTTCACGATGAGACCGGACGTCTTCGGCCCTTGAATGCAGAACAGCGGAGAGTGATTGAGGAAATCGACAAACTGAATAAACCGCTGTTCTCCTTCGCACGCCATAATCCGTGGCGGCGGAATCTGGTGCACGGTTTGCCGAACGAATGGCACTGCGGCGCCGGTGGCCGCCATCTCTACATCTGTGAAAACGGCCTCGTGCACTATTGCATGGCGCAACGTGGTTATCCCGCCATCCCTCTTGCGCGGTACACGCTCGAAGACGTCGCGCGGGAGGCGAAGACCGAGAAGTCGTGCGCCCCTTATTGCACGATCTTCTGCATCCAGCGGGTTGCCCTCCTCGACGAACTCCGCGAGAACCCCCACCAGGCTCTCCTCAAACTCTTTCCCGGCGACGGGGTCGGCACGCAGCCCAAAATCCCGCTTCCCATACGACTGTTAACTAATGTATTGACGGCCCCACACACATCCCACGGCAGCCGTTTCTTCACCAGAGCCGCGTCACGCCTGCTGAATATTGAGTAAGTGACTGTTGATTACCGGCTTTCGGCGTCAGATTTTTGATGTCAATTTGTAATTGACAGGACCGAGGCCTCGTGGCATACTCCTCACGGTATATCGGGGTACGGTAGAATCCACAGCGGGATTCGCGCCAAACTCGGTGTGAATTGTCCGACTTGCCGCCCCGGCAGTGGAGATATGCTCTCTTACGTTCTACCGCGGACGCCACGAAACGGCCGTTTGATGCTCGGACTCATTCGCATTTCGGCCAGATTGTAGCTGCCGCTCAGAACGGAAACGAATCCGGGGCGACCTGAAGTCACTTGGCGTTCCCCAATATCTACCCCCAACGCGAGCTTCGGCCACATTGAATAAGGGCCGAAGAATTTCAGCATTAGCCCCTAAAGGAGGTTCAGAATGTTCCAAAATAGAGGTCGCGTTCACGGAGCGATGCGACATAGACTGGCAGCCGGGCACGCCGCGCACGTGCATCCACATCCGGTCGCGGCACATCCGCACCCACATCCGCATCCGCACCCGCATCCGCATCCGCATCCACATCCGCACCCGCATCCACATCCGCATCCGCGCATCCACCCAACGCTTGACAAACCGACAGTCGGTTTGTTTCTATAAACCGACAGTCGGTCTAATTAAGGCTACCGCGCTCCAGCTAAACACCAGAAAGGCGAGCGTAATGCAGCTATCCGAACTCGAGGCCCATCGGCACGC
>JAFARV010000258.1 GCA_019245255.1 Acidobacteriaceae bacterium
CTACGTATCTGAATACGGCGGTTTCCAATCCGTTTTATCAATACTTAAGCCCGACGCTGTTGCCGGGGCCGCTATATAACCAGCAAACTGTACCGTTATCTTCGCTGCTGGTGAAGTATCCGCTCTATGGCCCGCTTTATGTTATCGGGGTTCGCGGCGCAGAGGAACGGTACCAGGATCTTGAATTGAAACTTCAAAAGCGCTTTAGCCATGGTTACAACTTCCTCTTCGGCTATATCTACATTCGGGAGAAGGGTCAGATAAATACTTTCAATGACCTGACGGTTTATCTGAATCAGTTGCAGTGGCAAGACAGCGATCAACCGCATCATCGCATCATTAGCGCCGGCACCTACGAGTTGCCGTTCGGAAAAGGTAGGCAGTTCGCTTCCAGTCTTCCGCGAATTGGCGATGCGATCATCGGCGGTTGGGAAATAATCGGAAGCTTCACGTTCACGAGTGGAGACTACCCGAGGTTCGGGAATCTTATAGTGACCGGTAACCCTTGTCAGAATGTTCCCTCGGGTTACTATTTCAACCCTTCCGTCTTTAGCCCGCTGCCTGCGAATGCGTACACTCTGCGAACCAATCCGCTGCAATATTCCTGCATTGTGGGTCCCAGTTTCGTCGACCTTGACGCGACATTACAGAAGAATTTCCACATCACAGAAAGAGTGGCGGCGCAGCTCAAAATGACGGCTTACAACGCTACCAACAAGCTGAATAAAGGTGATCCGGATCTGACTCAGGCCAATGGTGACTTTGGACAGGCGTTGTACCAAGGGTCGCCCGCGGGAACCTTCGGGGGCGGTCAAACTGCGGTCTACGGCAACCAGGCAGGAAGGCAGATTGAACTGGGGGTTCGCCTGACCTTCTGAGCCGCCGGCCCTTATCGGTCGAATCGGAGAAAGCGCTGGCAGCGAGCGCCTTTCTCCGGTCGATAACTATTTTCAATTCGCTTTTGCTATCTTGGCGCCCATGGATTTGCTCAGCCGCCGGACTGCGCTCTGGCTTCTGACCCTTCCGCTGTCTCGCGCGCTTTTGGGCCAGGCCCCTTCAGGGTCTACTCAGGGTATGGCTTCGCGCGGAGTGAAGCCTGCGCCGAGAATGAAAGCGTCTGGCCTTCCATTTCACGCCCGTTTTACAGACGTGGGGTTCCGATCGGGCTTGCACGAACTTACAGTTTGCGGACACCCGGACCGGGCTGATTATGTTATCGAGGCGATGGGCTGCGGTTGTGCCTTTTTTGATTTTGATAACGATGGCTGGCTGGACATTTTCGTGCTCACCGGGTCCCGCTCGGGCGATCCGCCCGCCGGCGCCTCCAATCGGCTATATAAGAACAACCGGGATGGCACCTTCACCGACGTGACTGCAAAAGCCGGTTTAGTGCGCACTGGCTATTGGTACGGAGTAACTGTAGGCGATTACAATAACGACGACTTCGAGGATCTGTTTCTCACCGGATATCCAAACAACGCTCTGTATCGGAACAACGGAGATGGGACGTTCACGGATGTAACTAAGCAAGCCTGTCTGCTAAGTCCGGAGCCACGCTTCGGTTCGGGCTGCGCATTTCTCGATTACGATCGTGACGGCCATCTGGATCTCTTTGTTTCAAACTACGTCCTGTTCGACCCCAATTCTGTGCCTCGTGCAGGCGAGCTCTCGAGTTGCAATGCCGAAAAGGTGTTCTGTGGCCCGCGTGGACTTCCTTATGGACGGCACTCTTTGTATCGCAACAATGGGGACGGGACGTTTCGGGATGTAACGACGGCCGCGGGCATCGACAAGGCTACTTCGGGTTACGGGCTGACCGTTGTCGCGGCTGACTTTGACGATGACGGCTGGACTGACATTTACGTGGCCTGTGACTCTACGCCAAGCCTGTTGTTCCGTAACCAACACGATGGAACATTTGCCGAGCAGGGTATGGAACGAGGCGTTGCTCTAAGTGAAGACGGCATGGAACAGGCGGGCATGGGTGTCGGGGTTGGCGATCTGTTCTGCCACGGTGTTTTGGACATCGTCAAAACGCATTTTGCCGCAGACACCCCGGCGGTCTATACAAACACTGGCAAAGGTGAGTTCCGGGACGACACACTGCGCTCCGGGCTGGGCATTGAAACACGTTTTATAAGTTGGGGCGTGGGGCTCGAGGATTTAGACAACGATGGCAGCCTGGATATCTTCTGGGTTACTGGAGGCATTTATCCCGAGATGCGGGGGAGGCCTGATCAACCTTATCGTGGTCCTCGCATCCTCTTCCGCAGTTTGGGTGACGGGCGGTTTGAAGAAATCGGGGAAGCTGCCGGACCAGCCGTTATGGCGCTTCACTGCAGCCGTGGTTGTGCATTTGGCGACTTCGACAACGACGGTGATATCGATATTTTGGTTGTCAATCTCCATGAGCCCCCCTCCTTACTCAAGAACGATGTTACTGGCGGGCAGCATTGGATGAAAGTCAAGCTCACGGGTACTAAATCGAACCGAAGCGCCATCGGAGCTCGCGTATCTGTTTGGTATGGGCAGAAGCGGCAAGTGCGCGAAGTGATGAGTCAGTCATCCTATTTATCGGTCAATGACTCGCGCCTGCACTTCGGATTAGGAACTGCCACCAGGGCCGATATCGAAGTTCGTTGGCCACTCGGCCTGATAGAGAAATTTACAAACGTCGCGGCTAACCAATTAGTTCATCTGACGGAGGGGGCTGGCATTACTCGTCTCCAGAAATTCTCCTGAGGATCATGCAGTTACTTGTTATTCTGCTGTTGGCCGGTGCAGTCACTTTATGCGCGCGACAGGCACCTTTGGAACGCGCCTGGGATTTGGCTGCTAACGGGAAACGCGGAGAAGCGATCGCGGTTCTGCAACAACTCATCGGAAATGATCCCCGGAATGCGGATGCGCGTCTGCTGCTCGGGAGCCTGCTCATGGAGCAGGGTGAAAGAGCAGCGTCCATCGAACAACTGAGCGCTGCCGCGCACCTACGCCCGCGCTCCTGGGAAGCTCAGAATGCGCTTGGCGAGGCGTATAACAGGTTCGGTGACACCGCGGCCGCGCAGGCCGCATTTGAAACGGCAATTGCGTTGAAACCGGACTATGGCATCGCGCAATCCAATCTGGGCCAAGTGCTTTTGGCGCGGGGCGATATCGCCGGAGCGGCTAAACACCTCGATCGTGCGGTGGCATTGCTCGGCGGTACCGATGAGGCGGCCGATACTCACTACGTGAGGGCGAAAGCATATACGGCGCAGAACCAATCGGACAAAGCTGCCGGCGAACTGGAGCAAGCAGTGCGCCTGCGTCCCAATTTTGCAGAGGCCTGGTCCGATCTCGGTCAAACACGCAAGTTGCTGCTCGACGACCCCGGGGCGCTTACTGCCTTCGAACACGCAGTCGCTGCCAATCCGCAAGATCCGGTTGCGCAGTACCGGCTGGGAGCTGAGTATCTTCGGCAAGAGAACCTTCATTCCGCGCTCGACCATCTCCAGAAGGCGTACCTGCTGAACCCGGAGGACCAATCGACACTCAACGCGCTCCAGATAGCTTTGCGACAGAACGGGGATGTTGAAGGCGCCAATCGCATCAAGTTACAGCTAGCGCAGTTGCTGCGAGACCGTGATCGCGTGAATCAGAACAAACTTGCGGCGGTGAAATTGAACAACGAGGGCGCAGCACTTGAAAAAGCGGGCGATTTGAAAGGCGCTCTTGCGAAATATCGCCAGGCAGCGCAACTCGATCCGGATCACGTCGGAATCTGCATCAACCTGGGAGTCGCGCTGTTGCGCTCGGGCCAGTGGACGGAAGGCCTCGATGAACTTCATGCAGCCCTCGTGCGAGATCCCAACAACGCGCAGCTGAAGGCCGCGCTAAAAGATGCACTCGCGCAAGCGCCCCCGTCGCTGATTCCGAAGTGGAAGGCCGGCGGGGACGCGCAGCCATGAGCAAGGTGCGGTTGCGTACCTAACGAGCTTGGATAAGTAGACTAAAACGTAAGCCGCATCTCGCTGGTCGGAACAAAACCAAACTTCTCGTACAAGCCGCGTCCGAAGTGACTTGCATGCAAGGCGACCATCT
>JAFARV010000576.1 GCA_019245255.1 Acidobacteriaceae bacterium
TCCGATCACGGTAAGCCACGGGTACTCGTCGCCGTACATCTTCAAACGCTTACCGACGGGGTTCTGGCGAGGCCAAGTTTCACGGACCAATTCTTGATTCACGATTGCTACGGGCAGTGTGCCTTCAGTGTCGGCATCGGTGAAACCTCGGCCTTGGAGGACGGGGACGCCCATAGCGCGAAAGTATTGAGGACCAACCATGATCGCGTTTCCATCCGGCATATCGTTCATAGGAGGGTGGGGATTCTCCGGGACCACAAAACCGTCTCCGCTCCAGCCTTCGAAGGGAATACCGCGCGAGACACTCGCGTATTGAACTCCGGGCAGAGATTGAACACGGTCGAGAAGCTTCTTGAAAAACTGCACGTGCGAGCCGGGCGGTTTGTACCGCGGGCTATCCAGGAACACCTGCATGGTTACGACATGGTTCGGATTGAAGCCGGGGTTGATGTCACGCAGGAAGATGATGGTCTTCATCATCAAGACGGCGCCAATGAGGAGAGCCAGTGACAATGCGAACTCCGCGGAGACAAGGAATTTGCGGAGAACCTTGGCGCGCGGACTCTCGCTGGTGTTGCGGCCGCTTTCCTTGAGAGCTCCGTTGACATCCGGTTTTGACAAGCCGAGCGCGGGGAATAACCCGAACAGCATAGTTGTCGCCAGCGCCAGGGCCAGCGTGTATGCAAGCACAGTAGGGTTCAGCCCCGCGTTTGCGATTCCAAACGTGTCGGCAGGGGCAGAGCTCGCGAGCGCACTTACGGCTCCATAGGCAAACAAGAGACCCAGGACAGCTCCCAACAGCGAAAGTAAAAAGCTTTCAGTGAGCAGTTGCCGAATGAGCCTGCGGCGGCTGGCGCCGAGTGCCGAGCGCAGCGCCGCTTCTCGCACGCGGCTAGCCCCGCGCGCAAGGAGCAGGTTGGCGAGATTTACGCAAGCAATCGAGAGAACAAGTGTTACAGCAGTCATCAGGATGATGAGCGCCGGACGTGTTTGCACCACGATGTCGTCATGCATGCCTATTACCAGCGTGGTCCAGCCCAAATCTTTGGGGTCTTCGCGTTGGATCCGCGCCGATATGACATCCATTTCCTTCTGTGCCCGTTGAATGCTGACCCCGGGCTTCAGGCGGCCCATGGCGATAAAGCCGTGATCAGTGCGGTCGGGATTGGATAAATCCAGCCCCGAGGTCCAGACTTCAGCATTCAGCAATCCATGAGCGACGTATGCATCGGCGAAGCCGGCCGGCAGGATGCCGATCACCGTGTAGCTCTGCTCATCCAGGAGAATTTTTCTGCCGATGAGCTTTGGATCGCTACCGTAGCGGCCGCGCCACAGAGCGTTGCTGATGATGGTGACGTGAGCGGCCCCGGGCTTGCCTTCTTCGGGAAGGAAATCGCGGCCTATGAAGGGTTTGACTCCCAGCACCGAAAAGAGATTGGCACTGACTTGCTCGGCGTTGATTTCGACAGGCTCTCCGCTTCTGTCGCTGAGCGAAAACGCGCGGGCTGCGAAGATGGCCATGTCAGTAAACACGTGATTGTGCTCGCGCCAATCGCGAAAGTTGGCTGCGGAGACGATGTTGTGAGGCCAACCGCGGTGAAGGTTCCGTTCCCAGACCATCACCAACCGATCGGGATCGCGATACGGAAGGGGACTTAGCAAGACAGCCTTGATGACGCTGAAAATAGCGGTGTTTGCACCGATGCCGAGCGCGAGGGTCAGGATGGCGGCGATGGAAAATGCGGGGGATGCGCCGAGCTGCCGCAGGGCGTAGCTCGCGTCCTGCCAAACGGTTTCGAGGAGCGGCAGCGTGCGACGCTCATGAACAGTCTCTTTCACGCGAGTCACTCCGCCGAGCTGCCGTTGCGCAGCATAGCGGGCGTCGGCGGGACTCAGACCCTGACGCTCGAAACGCTCCTGGAGGAGTGCGAAGTGCGTTTCGAGTTCATCAGTAAAATCGCTGTCGAAACGATCACTCTTGAGCAGCGCCTGAACGCGCGATAACGCTCTTCGAAGCATGGATCACCTTTGCGGAGCG
>JAFARV010000603.1 GCA_019245255.1 Acidobacteriaceae bacterium
ACTGAACCGCGAGCTCGCGTGTCGTGTGGCTGAGCGTACCGGGGATTTGGCCGCTGCGAACCGCTCGCTCGCTGAAAGCGAGTGGAGATTCAGAACTATGGCCGACTCGGTGCCTGACCTGCTTTGGACAACCGACGCCAACGGCGTGTGTATGTACACGAGCGGCCGTTTCTCTGCATATACCCGCCGAACCGCAGATGAACTTCGCGGCTGGGGCTGGCTCGATGTCGTGCATCCGGAAGATCGGCCCGGAATGGAAGCGGTCTGGATGGAGTCGGTACGAACTGCGGCGCCATATGAGGTTGAATACCGGCTGCAGCGCTTCGATGGAGAATACCGCTGGTTCGTCGCGCGCGGAGTTCCTATCAAAGACGATGTAGGCCAGGTTGTCCAGTGGTTCGGAAGCTCAACAGATATAGACGAATTGAAGCGCACCGAAGCAGCACTTCGCCGATCGAATGACGAATTGGAGCAGTTCGCTTACGCGGCTGCGCACGATCTGCAGGAGCCCATGAGAAATGTCTCGAACTCACTCAGCATGATGCTGAGACGATATGAGGACCGTTTCGACGAGGACGGGAAGGAGTGGATCGCGCTGGCGGTCGAGGGCGCCCAGCGTATGCAAACGATGGTCAAAGATCTGCTTCTCTATTCGCGGGCAGTGTCGGATGACCGGATGGCCCGCGAATCGGATGCCGGAGCCGCGGTCCAGGAAGCGCTGCGGAATCTGAATGGTGCTTTGGCAGAGACAAAGGCCAAAGTCGAAACCGAAACGTTGCCGCGAGTGGCAATCAACCAGACCCATTTGGTATCGCTGTTTCAAAACCTGATTGGGAATTCGCTGAAATATCGCCTTCCTGATAACCCGCCCGAAGTGCGCGTTTGCGCGAGACCCTTAGCAGCCGAATGGGAGTTTGTCGTCAAGGATAACGGAATCGGTTTTGACCCGGCCTACACCGACAGAATTTTTAAAGTCTTCAAACGCCTGCATACGCGAGACCAATACCCGGGTAATGGCATAGGTTTGGCAATTTGCGCTCGTATCGTTTCGCATTATGGAGGGCGCATTTGGGCTGAGGGCAGGCCTGGCAAGGGTGCGGCTTTCCACTTCACGGTGCCCGGTCAGAAATGACGCCTCAAGAAACAAAACAAAGCACGCGTGTTTTGGTCGTCGAAGATAATCCGATGGACGTTCGCCTGCTCCGCTACGCTATGCAGCAGGAGTATAACTGGCCCACTGAAACCATCGTTGTGGACGATGGAGAAAAAGCGATCAATCTACTGCTCTCCGTCGCCGAAGGAGCCGAAGCCAGACCCGATTTCGTGATCCTCGACCTCAATCTCCCGAAGCGGGATGGTACGGAGGTGCTCGGAGTGATTCGCAACACCAAAACACTCACCACGCTGCCGGTTGCGGTGCTCAGTTCTTCTCCCATGGACGTCATTCACGATAAAGTAAACGACGCTTGTCTCGAGGCAAATTGCTACTTCACCAAGCCCATGCACGTCGATGCGTTTGTTCCGCTGATTCAGTCGCTACGGAAGTGCTACGAACGTGGACGTCAAGCGAAAGACGACACTGAGCAGGGTCCAGCTTCACCCGAGAGCCGCGCCGCGCGTAACTAGTGGAATGTCCCAGCTAAAACATTACCGGCGTCTTCCGCCCATTGTGGGGCAGGCTCTCAGCCTGCGCGGGGCTCTCAGCCCCGCCGGCGTCGACACTCGTGTCCACGCCTGAGTCTCAAGGTCTCCAAATCGCTGGGACAGTCCACTAATTCAATCTTTCCGTGATCGTAACCGGAGTAGTGAGGCGGAAGGTCAGTTGCGTTTCACTCGGAATCAGCGTCGGCTTGCCTCGCGTTAGAAGAACGTCGCCCGCTCCGGCAGCACCTCCGACTCCCGCACCGATGCCCGCTCCCTTACCGCCGCCGGCAATGGCACCGATGATGGCGCCAAGAGCCGCGCCGCCCCCAATCTTCTCTATGTTGCTTTTGGTGCGAGTGGCGCCATGCTGATCGTAGTTACTCGTCTGAACCGCGATGCGTTGGCCGTCCGTGGTGTTGATTTCGGTCAGCGCCAGACCCATGTCGGATGCGCCTTCGCCGCGGCCCGCCCGCTGAGCATTGACGATTTTGCCTTTGACCGGGGATCCCTTATCGGCAATGATGAAGCCGTTCCGAATGATGGGCAGCTCCAGAGTGCCGCGGAAGCTGTCTCCGGATTGATTGTGCTCGCTCGACAGACTTTCGCCCAATCTGATAACAATGCTCGTGCCCGGGTCAAGGGTCACAGTTTGCGGTTGAGGCGTTGCGGCCGCGGTCGCCGCGGAAGGGGCAGGAGCAGTTACTGAAGCCGGGTCTTGAACCGCAGGCCGAGCGGGCTGACTCTCTACTGGTGCGGCGGCCGGTGAAGACTGCGGTGGCGCCGTCGCGGAGTATGGATTTTGGGGCGCTGCGGTGGCCTGAGCCAGTTCGGTCTGCTGCGCAGGCCGGGCGTGGTCGCCATTGTGAGAAAACTTGTGACCGATGCTCTGCAGAGCATGACGATGCCGGGCCGGGGCCTTGGGAGCAGCAGACGGTTCGGGTTCCGGCGCAGTCTGCGGCTCCGTCGCGGGCTCGGGCGTTTCCGAAGCAGGCGCGGGCGAAGGCGTCTGCTGCATTGCGGATGTTTGCGAGGGCTGCTGCTGAACGGCGGGCGCGGCCGCAATCGGCTGCGATGGAGTCCTATCCGTCGCCTTCACATACAAGAGGGTCCCGCCGAGAGCAACCAGTACGCCCGTCACAAAGGCGGCCAAAACTTTGATCAGGCTCGATGAATTCACGGCAACCCTATAGTATGAACGTACCTCTATTTGGGGTGGTTTCGCCTACATAGTTAAAATGAGCTTATCTGCCATTGCGGCGCGCCTGCGCCAGTTTCCGATGCACCATTACGCATTCCCATTTCCCGCCTCGTACAGTGTGGGTCCCGTCCCGATACTGCCTGCTACCGTGCTGGCACCCATGGCGGGAGTCACGGATACGGTATTCCGGCGCCTGATCCGCAATCAGGGCGGCTGCGGGCTATTGATGACCGAGTTCACAAGCTCTCATGGCGTGGTCAGTACGAAGAAGGCTAAAAAGCCCAATCGAAACTTCCGGTATCTGTATTTCGAACCCGAGGAACACCCCATTGCCTGCCAGTTGTTCGGGTCTGATCCCGGCGTGCTCGCTGAAGCGGCACAAGTCTGCGAGGACCGTGGATTCGACATCGTCGACATCAACTTCGGGTGCCCCGTAAACAAGGTTGTAAAGTGTAACGGCGGATCAGGCTTGTTGCGCGATCTCCCGTTGGTCGAAACTATCCTTCGCAAGGTGCGTGCCGCGATCTCGATCCCGCTGACGTGTAAGTTTCGTGCCGGGTGGAACGACAAAGAACTGGTCGCCGTTCGCATGGCAACGCTTGCCGAAGAGTGCGGTCTGGCTGCCATCGCGCTTTATCCCCGGACGCGCGAACAGGGCTACAGTGGCACTGCTGACTGGACGCGTATTGCGGAAGTGAAGGCCGCAGTGAAAATTCCAGTCATCGGCAATGGCGATATCGTGACGCCGGAAGACGCGGTTCGTATGTATCGCGAAACCGGGTGTGACGCCGTCATGGTAGGCCGCGCGGCATCGTACAATCCCTGGATTTTCCGGCAAATTCAGCAATACCTGAGTACCGGCGCCTATACCGTTCCCCCCGACCGCGAACGCTATCGCATGATGAAGACGTATTATCTTATGCTCGAACAACACGGTGAGGCGGATGCGGTCGGCAAGATGAAGCAGTTTGCAACCTATTTCACTCATGGCGTGCGCAACGGCTCGAAGCTTCGAACCGATATCTATCGAGTCCATGGTGTCCCGCAGATCCTCGACATAGTCGACCAGTTCTTTGCTGAGACGATCGACCAGTGCTCGGATCTCGAGCACGCCGAAGTCGCTTGAAGCACGTTCAACTGATTACAGACGGCGCCTGCAAGGGGAATCCGGGCCGGGGCGGCTGGGCCTGTATTCTGCGCTACGGCGAGCACAAGCGCGAGGTCTTCGGATCGAGCCCGCACACGACCAACAATCGCATGGAACTCGCCGGGGCCATTGAAGGGCTGAAACGGCTCAAGGAGCATTGCTCGGTGGAAATCATCACGGACTCGGAATATGTAAAGAATGGCATTACCAGTTGGATTAGCGGTTGGAAACGCAACGGATGGAAGACCTCGACGAAGAAGCCGGTTGTGAATCAGGAGTTGTGGATGGAACTCGATAACCTCGTGGCTCAACACTCGGTGCAGTGGAAGTGGACAAAGGGCCACGCCTCGCACGCCGATAACAACCGCTGCGACGAACTGGCAAGCCGCGCCGCCGAGAAACAATTGAGCAGCGATCCCGGCCCGCATGCGGCCGACTATTCCTTGCATGCCTGACGAACCGCAAGCCAAACGAATCTGTCTTTTTGGTGGAACCTTCGATCCCATTCACCTCGCGCATTTGCGCATCGCGAATGAAGCTCTGAAGACGTTTGCTCTTGATCAGGTTCTGTTTATTCCGGGCGCGAATCCACCCCACAAAGCCTCTGAGACGGTGACCCCCTACGAAGACCGGTTTCACATGGTCGAGATCGCCTGTGCGCCTTATTCGTCTTTCGTTCCCTCGCGGCTCGAATCCGGACCCGAGCTAAGCTACACAATCGACACCCTGGACCGTGTTCGTAGCCAGTTAACGCCCGGCGACAGCCTGTACTTTCTCATCGGCTCCGATGCATTCGATGAACTGCAGACCTGGATGCGGTGGGAGGATGTTGTGAAACTGACAGACTTCATCGTGGTGTCGAGACCCGGCCGGCAGTATCAGATTCCGGATGGTGCCCGCGTGCATCGGCTCGACGGCCTGGAGTTGCCCATCTCGAGCTCTGAAGTGCGCGCGAGGCTGTCTCGCGGCGAATCTCCGGCGG
>JAFARV010000767.1 GCA_019245255.1 Acidobacteriaceae bacterium
CAAAAGAAGGTCACTTTCAAGGACGTGGCGGGGGTGGAAGAAGCCAAAGAAGAGTTGCAGGAAATTATTGAGTTTTTGCGCGAACCGCAGAAATTTCAGAAATTGGGCGGCCGCATTCCCAAAGGTGTAATGCTGATTGGACCTCCGGGGACCGGGAAGACTTTGCTGGCGCGAGACATTGCCGGCGAGGCGAAGGTCCCGTTTTTTTCGATTTCCGGTTCTGATTTCGTCGAAATGTTCGTGGGTGTGGGCGCAAGCCGTGTTCGCGATCTTTTCGAGCAGGGCAAGAAGAACGCTCCTTGCATCATCTTTATCGATGAAATCGACGCCGTCGGACGGCATCGCGGCGCAGGGCTCGGCGGCGGCCATGATGAGCGCGAGCAGACCCTTAATCAATTGCTTGTCGAGATGGACGGCTTTGAATCGAATGAAGGCGTCATTCTGGTCGCTGCTACCAACCGTCCGGATGTATTAGATCCGGCGCTGCTGCGGCCCGGCCGTTTCGACAGACGAGTGGTGGTAGATCGTCCCGACGTTAGGGGACGTGAAAGCATCCTCAAAGTGCATACAAAGAAAACTCCGCTGGGCGATGACGTCGATCTTTCGGTGATTGCGCGCGGAACCCCAGGGTTTGCGGGAGCGGACCTTGCGAATCTGGTGAACGAGGCGGCGCTGATTGCGGCGCGGCAAAACCGGAAGGTAGTCACTCAGATGGATTTTGAGCTCGCGAAAGACAAAGTCCTGATGGGTGTGGAGCGCAAGAGCCTCATCATCAGCGACAAGGAGAAGCGCATGACTGCTTATCACGAAGCGGGGCACGCGCTGGTGGCGGCATGTCTCGAGCATGCGGACCCGCTGCACAAGGTCACCATCATTCCACGCGGAATGGCGCTTGGTCTGACGATGCAGCTTCCGCTCGACGACAAGCTGTCGCACGACAAGAAGTATCTGGAAGCTCGGCTGGCGATTCTGATGGCAGGGCGCATTGCCGAAGAGATCTTCCTCGATCAGATGACCACCGGCGCGGGCAATGACATCGAACGCGCGACGGAGATGGCTCACAAGATGGTTTGTGAGTGGGGCATGAGCGAACTCGGACCCTTGAGCTTCGGCAAGAAGGACGAGCAGATCTTCCTCGGACGCGAAATCGCACAGCACCGCGACTATAGCGAAGAGACCGCAATCAAAATCGATCAGCAGGTGCGTAAGCTGGTGGAAGATGGTTACAACGTAGCCAAGCGAATTATCGAAGACCGCCGCGAAGCTTTGGTGTCCATCGCAGAAGCACTGCTCGAGCGCGAAGTTCTGGATGGCGCGGAAGTGCTCGACCTCATCCACGGCAAGCCTCTCAAAGCGGCGAACGCTCCGAAGTCCACGACACCGGATAGCACGGGTGGGACGGTGATCGCTCCGCATCCCAATCCGATACCGGGTCTGATGGGTGGCGAGAGTCCGCAACCTGCGTGACGGTGCCGCCTTTCGCGGTTTATCTTTTCGACGTTGACGGCACCCTGGTTGACTCCGCAGAAGACATCTGCGGCGCCATCCAGGGTGTTCTCGCATCTACCGACCGCAACGACGTGACTTTTGAATATCTGCGCGGGTACATCGGGCGGCATCTGCAGGATCTGTGGAACGATTTGTGGCCCGGTTGCACGCTGGAACGCACAAACCAACTGATCTCCGATTACCGGACGCGCTATCTTGCGCGCAAGCACGCGTCGACAAAAGTATTCCCGGATGTTAAGGATGCTCTGCGGCATCTTCCCGGGCTGAAATCGACCGCAACTACGAAGAGCACCGAAACGACCCGAGCAGTTCTCGATCTCTTCGGGCTGCTGCCGTTTTTCGATCACGTGCAGGGCACCGATGGATTTCCAGCCAAGCCGAACCCGGATGTGATTTTCGCGGCGCTGCGCGCACTAGGGGCGAAGCCAACGGATTGCCTGTTCGTCGGAGATTCAGCCGCAGACATGGACGCCGCGAAACGAGCGGGCGTGAAATCCTGCGCAGTTACATATGGCTACGGCAAGCGCGAAGAGTTAGTGGGTTGGCAGCCGGATTATTGGGTGACAAGTTTGCGTGAGCTAATTTGCACTGCAGCGTAACTGGTTCGACACCAGTACCGCCGGAACTGCACACCTGAGTAACCGCCCTATCCGGATACGATCTAACGGTCGAGATTGTTATCGGGGGAGGAGAGCAAACATGAACCAGTTTAAAAAGCTTGCGGTAACGCTTCCGTTTTGCATTGCGCTGATCACTCCAATGGTAAGCGTTGCGCGCGATCACGACGATGACGATCGTGATCACAAAGTGCATCGCTACTATGACAAAGAGCACAAAGACTATCACGAATGGAACGCCGCTGAACAGAGCCAGTGGCGTGCATATTGGGAAACCGAACATCATCCCTACTTAGATTGGGACCGGGCGAACGACGAACAGCATCGCGCCTACTGGCGCTGGCGGCATGAGCATGAGCATGACCACGATCATGATCATGATCGTGACGACCGGGATCATCGCTGAGGCGTAGATAGAGCCGGTTAAGCGATTCGCTTCGCAGCGCAAGTGGAACAGGGCCCTATTGTTGGGTCCCTTCCGATCAATTATCTCTCGCATTTACTGCTAAAGCCCTGTATAGTAACTACTGCTGTTCCCCTCAACGGCGTAATCCAACCAGGAGTAATCTATGCCAGGGCGTGACTTCTTAACCAAGATAGCCGTACCTTCATTTCTTTCTATCTCACTACTCGCTTCCGCGGCCGGCAGGGCCTCTGCTTGGCAGCTCGAACACAATGTACCCTCGGCCGTTCGCCTGGGGATCGACCAGGGAGCCGCAGATTCATCTGACGAGATGAATGTGACCGTACACTTGAAAATGCACGATCGCGCAGCTTTCGACGCCGCGCTCGAACAGCTTTACAATCCGGCATCAAGCAAATATCACCAGTGGATGACGGATGCCGAATTGCAGAAATATGCTCCGACCGCGGCCGAGGTGGCCAAAGTCCGCAGCGAATTGGAGAAGCACGGGTTAACCGTTGTCTCGGCTGATCCACAAGGATTCTCGATCCGGGTTCACGGTACGGTTTCGAACGTCGAAAATGCATTTCAAACGCATATTCATCAGTTCGCAATGAACGACAAAGCGTTCAGGGCGAACGTTCAAGATGCGAGGTTAACGGGTGATGCCGGCAACCTGGTAACGAGTGTATCCGGGCTAAGCTCGCATGCCGTACAGCCATTGTTCAAACGCGCGAATGATCCCCGCACCGGACAGCCCTATGCGCCGATCGCGCTGAGTGTTGTGAACGCGAAAGGGGGATTGGGTTCAATCGTAGAAAACAAATGCTTCACGGATCCCCAAACGTTTACCTACACTACGCCCGGAAGCAAGCTACCGGTTGGAGTGTATTTCGGCAACGTTTACGATGACTCCACAAAGATCTGTGACTTCACGCCGGCCGAGTTACAAAGGCGCTATGGACTGGACGCTGCTCATAAAGCGGGTTTCGATGGCACGGGGCAAACGATTGCACTGATCGAGGGATATGGATATCCGACTATGCTCCAGGACGCCAACACGTTCAATCAGCTGAGTGGCCTGCCGTTGTTCAACTCATCCAACTTTGAGGTGATCTATCCCGAAGGCCCTCCGAAGAGCCCGGTGGCTGGAATCATCGCCGGATGGAATGTTGAAATTGCACTTGACATCCAGTGGGCGCATGTCGTTGCCCCTAACGCGAAGATCATCGTGGTCGCCGCCGCAGGACAGGACATTGAGGACTTGGAAGATGCGCTGAGCTACGCGATCACTCACAAGCT
>JAFARV010000776.1 GCA_019245255.1 Acidobacteriaceae bacterium
CACGGCTGAAAACAAGTTTAACTCAGCCAGCCACCAAAATAGCACCATACCTGATCTGACTGACACGGTCGAGGGTGCAGACACTGAAAGCACTCGAGGCTTCGCTGCCACGTCCCTTGTAGCACCCTTTTCTAACAAAACGCAGCCGGGAAACATCCCGCAACCATGCACCGCGCCGGCTTCGATCCTGTTACAGAAACGCACTGTTTGCAATACTGCTCTTGTGGGACTCGAGGGGATAAAAGCCAATTCCAAGGATCATACCAGGATGAAAACCGTGGATGTGATTCGCAGCAAATCTGACCAACCTCGCGTGGCAGCGACACCAAACACAACCCATTCGGCTCTTCGGAATTCGAGGGCTGTCAATCACACGGCCAAGCAATTGCCTGACACTTCGAATCGCCGTCTGTTACGATCGGGCCATAAGCCCATTATCATGCAAGCGCGGAGGCCAATCGAGTCCCTCACCCACATACGCTAATAAGCCGAAGGCGCGATCTGCAAGACATCTACTGATCGCCGCAAAGGGAATCTTCTGAATCGTTTCCGAAATCAGTGCAACAACGAGAATTGGGCGGGAAGCCTGGAATACTCCCACGCTACTTAGTGCTGGGTGAAGATAGAGTGGGATGATAACCACATTCTCCACTCATAATACTAAGTACGTGACCCATATAGCGAGATCGGCATTACTTTTAATTTCAAAGATTTGATTGAGTCACGGTAAAGAGTGGAAAAGCTGTGATGAAGAGCCGAAATGAAGACTGAATGTCTCGCGATGTAGAACGGTTGCACATTGCCCGAATTGTACGGCGCATGCGTCCCCGTTCCCGGACGTGGCTCGTGCAAGCTGAGGATGGTCGGTACTTTGTCGCAGCCTTTGCGACCGGAACAAAGGATGACCGGATGCTCGTTAATAAATGGGTCTCTTGTAGAGTACTCCAGCGGCTCGGAGTAACAGTTCCATCCACTCATCTGCTAGCGCTCTCATCCATGCATGCGTCGCTTATCGACAACACGGGGTATAGCACGACCCTGCCGCATTTTGGATCCGAGATTCCCGTGGACTTTGATCGTGAGACGGTCTTCGATTTCTTACCTCACACGCTGTTGGGCCAGGTAGCTAACCTCTGGGATGTCACCACCGCTCTTATCGTCGACCATTGGCTCGGGTGCACGAAGCCCAGTAGAACGGTCTTTTGCCGGGATGGAACGCGTTCTACTGATGGTGGTGGTGAGAACCCGAAGCGTCCCTTTCGCGGCTATGTCATCGGCTCGTCATTTGCATTTGGTGGAGTCTCGTGGGAGTTCGCCCAAGGGCCGTCGTGGAAACGCGGCGACAACCAGCTACAATGCATCGATATCGAGCAAAGTCTTCGGGCCGTGTCCTGTGTTGACGGATTACCAGCCAAGAGCATCAAACAGACACTCGAGCATGTACCAACTGAATGGTTGCTTGGTCGTGACCGGAATCTCTTGTCGCAGTTGCTTGACGAACTCGTCGTGCGACGCGGTTATGTGAAACGCTTCATGCTCGAGCGTCCTTGGACTAGACGGCGAGATTTTCGCTAGTATGTCGCTATGGGTACACCGGCCGAGTGGCTGTCAGTTTCAGTCCATCCTCCTGGGTCTAACGCGATAGCCTGCGGTGTTTTAATACTTGACCATGAGAGGAACGCTCTCCACATTCGGCTTCGTGACGATCTTCGCGTGAAGGATGCCGATATTGAGGAGATGCTGCAGTACCTCTCCGACGATCTTCAAAGCCAAGCATCGGAAATCGGCGCGCGCGACGTAATTGCACGGATCGAACAAAGCTGGTCTCATGTCTTTCGCGTAGGTCGCCGTCACGGGTTTCGCTTCGAAACATCTGAAACGATCGAACACATTTTTCGCAGGGTCATCAGCAACTCTTCCTTATCAGAGTCTCCCTTCCGTAGTGCCGAGCAGGTACTGGCAGTCGCGCGGACACTGCCGGTCGATACAGCCGTCGCGGCACAGGCCTTGTCGGCGTTGGCCGATCCGTTTGTTGAGGCTCGCGCCATCGAGGCAATTCTAATGCGGGACCCGACTGTTGCTGCACATTTGCTTCGACTTGCAAACTCCGCGCTCTATGCGTTCGAATCCGAAGTCCGGTCCGTCTCTCACGCTTTAATGCGTGTTGGAACGGATAAAGCCTCGTTGCTCATCGCTGCCCTTGTCGCCAGAAAGGCATATTCGGCACCTCATTGTCGTGAAGTCTGGAACCACTCTGTCGATGTAGCCGACATCGCGGCTCAGATCTGTAGACAAGTACCTTCGATTAGCGAGTCAGAGGTCACTTTGGCCGCACTAGTGCATGACATAGGCCGCTTGGCATTTCTGTCCAGCGACGAGTTCCTGGTTTTCTTCCGTGCAGCTCAAACGAATGGAGACTACCTTGTCGAGGCAGAAAGAAGCTTCTGCGGTGTGGATCACAGTGAGATAGGTGGGATGTTGTTGGACTCGTGGCATTGGCCCGGTGATATGGTCGCGGCCGTTCGGAATCATCACTCGCCAGACCTATCCAGCACCCTTTCATCCCAGGTCCTATGCTTGGCGGAACATGTGAGCGGGTCGGATGAGCATGTGCCCAATCTGCTCGCGCCGGCTATTGCCGCTAACTTAGGAATCGACATCCAGAACATTGTTCCTCCCAGTATGAATGTAAAATCGACTGTGGCCCAGTTGCGATTTGCGGCCGCAGCAGCATAGGAATCCCTCGCCGCGTCTTCTACGGACAATCGATGATTCGTCTCGATGTCAACACCATCCATGACGCGGATCAAATCCGGCCATCAGTTACCCGAGGTGATGCCGGCGATCAAGCAGGTCGCAATGTGGTCGCGCCTGAGCCGCCGGATCCCGCGAACGTTTGAAGCCGAGATCACGACAGGAGATCCCGCAAACTCAGGTTGAGTACGGCCGTCCAATGGAGGATTCGCAACAACGAAAACGCTCTTTCCAACGGACCTGCTGCGTCACTTGGCCCTGCAGATCGCGCGTCGCTCGATCCATTCAACTTCAAACGTTCCGTCGAGGTCGGCAGAACCGATTGCATGCCAACGTTTACCGTTTGCGTGTCGGCGCGCTTCTGTGGCGGGTCGCTCCGGTAGAAGTCGTTGATAAAGCCCATTGCCTGACTGCCACACGCGATGTGCGCTTAGGCCCGATCGATTGCCTTCCGCTGCGCCACTCCGTCGTTCGTCACGAATCGCTCCGTGCGTCCGCGCGTCAACTTGGAGGCCGCCGCGGGCACTGGAGCTATCTCAATCAGAGCCCACAGCCACGGATCCTCCGCAGCAGCACTGAGTTGGAGCAGCTGCGGAGTAATAGTCAGTTCGTGCGCCGGAACTCTCAACTCGTCAACCGGCTTTCCGGCCCGAACTACTTCGTATCGGCTTTCGCTGATGCGTCCGATTCCGCACCGCCTCCTCCGGGCACACCCATTGCTCCGGCTCCCGCCATTACAGGAGGGCATCCAGTGTTTGCTCTGGCCGAGACAACGGCACTCCACACTGGGATGGCACCGCCGCCGTTACTTCCACTCTCCACCGCTGAGGACGCCAGTGCCAGCGTCGTCGCCTCATCGCAGGGACCGCTACGAGCTGGCTTCTTCCAGTTCGGTCCGAGTACCGGCAGTGCTCACGATGATTTTGGAGTCAACGTCTCGATGGCGGACAGCGTGCATTCGTACCAGTTCAACAGTGCGGGCTTCGGTGTCCCAACTGGTGGATGCCATTTCGAGGTGTTTCTTTATACGCTGACACTCGCCTTTGCTCTGGGAGCGGAGTTCAGAGTATCGATTTTCGGCCGGCACTGCCGCTGCGGCCAACGGATGTACAGCAAGCCGAACGCTACGAGCGTGGCAGCGTTCTGATCTCGAGTAACCTGCCGTTCTCTAAGTGGGAAGGCATCTGTAAAGACCCGATGACGACGACCGCGGCGATTGACCGTCTTGTTCACCACTGCGTAATCCTCGAGCTGAATATCCCGAGCTATCGGGTTGAGCAGGCGAAGAAAGCACAAGTCGATTCGAACGTCGAATATAAGAAGAAGTCGAATTCAAAACGGGGCTCTCCCCTGTACGCTTCTAAGTAGGCCGATCGAGAGTTTTGATTCGGTAGGCCACTCGACCACCCATTGGGAGTGCTAGGTTCTGCCCCGCGTTCAGAACGCCTGTTTGGGAGTTGCGCCCCGGCGGTGTGGTCCGTGATGGAAAGTCTCGTGGGGAGTTTGCGCGTTGGAGCGCAAGTACAGGGGCGACGTTTGTCACGGCGGTCGAGAGGTCGAGATAAGGGAGGAGCCAAAGCGTTGGCGGACGATTTTGATTTTTATGTGGGCATTGATTTAGCTACCGCGAAACACCAAGTGTGTGTCGTAAATCGCGAGGGAAAGGTGGTCGGACAATTAACGTTTGAACACAGTGGCACTGGACTGAGCGCTTTGACCCGGTGGTTAGACAAGCT
>JAFARV010000936.1 GCA_019245255.1 Acidobacteriaceae bacterium
CCAGACCTGCGTCGATGCGCTCTGCGGGCAGGGCGTGAAGCAGGTTCAATAACGTCGTGCACTGACCCGTTGCGGCTTCAAAATCATGAGTTGAAGCTTCGGCTGGATCGGGTCCACTGCACAGATAAAGAATCGTCCCGAAGCTCGATCTGCGGTCTGTGAGCACACGCTCCATATCGTCGGCAGAGGTGGCCAACATATGCCTCACGCGATGTGTCTCGAGCAGGGCCTGGATGGTTTGTGTGAGCTCGCCGGAGTCGCTAAGGATCAGCCAGGGGCTGGTCTGAACTGGCGTCGATGGGGTAATGTCCTCACTCAACGGCTCCCATGCCCATTCGTAAAGCGACTGCTGCCATCCTTCCTGGATAGCGGAGGTGATCAGTTCCTGGCACAGGATTCCGGTAATCTCGACCGTCACATTGCCGTCGTCATCGCACAGGACAATGTTGCCGCGCAAAGTGCCCTGCCCTCGTTCCACCACCTCCGTGTGCGCCCAGCAACTGGATGCGGGCGATGCATGGACCACGATCCGGTCGATGGACCGCGGCACCCAGGGACGTGACGCTCTGAGCACGGCGTTCAGAGTTAATAGTTGAAAGCTGGCGTCGAGGAGCGTCGGATGTACGGTGTACGGGGTAGAGTCTGAGGCCAGCGCGGGATGCGCAGAGATCCGGCCGAGCGCCTGATTGTCGCCAATCCAAATACGTTCGAGACCTTGAAAGTACGGGCCGTAGTAAAACTTTGAGACCTTCAGGCGATCGTAGAACGCGTTTGCAGTGATTTCATCGCAACAGTGGGTTTGCAGATCGCTCACGTGCAGGTGTGGCCGCGGCCGGCTCGCGCCTGGCAGTAGGCGGCCGGCAGCGTGCAATTCCCAAGGCGCCTCGTCACCCTTACGGCGGCTATAAACCTTATATTCGTGCGTGTTCGCATCGCAGCGGACATGCATGATGGTGGTGTCCTTAGGATCGATCACCAGCATCTTTTGGAATTCGAGATGTTCGAGCGTGTACGTCTCTTGAGGATGGAGCGCTCCGTGGATTGCGAGACCTGCTTCCACGTAACCGGCGCCCGGAAAGATTACGGCATTGTCGAGGCAATGATCGTTCAGATACGGGAAGAACGTTGTGTTTAGCTCGACCTCCCAGGCAGGTACCGGCAGCTTCAAAGGCGTGTTCAAGAACACTGAGCCGGGTTGACCCAGGCGATCCAGTTTGGAGGCGGCGGTCTCATGCCAGTAATACTCGCGCTGCCAAGGATACGTGGGAAGCTTGACGTGTTGCGCATCGGACGACACCAGCGCCGGCCAATCGGGCGAGTAGCCCAGCGTGTATAGAGCGCCAAGCGCGTTCAATATTGTCGCGCGCTCCGGTTTTTCGCGATGCAAAGAACTCAGGATCTCGCCAGTCCGATTGGATGCGCGCAGCGCCTCCTGAATGGAGTTGTGCAGCACGGGGTGGGGTCCCACTTCGAGGAATGTGTGGTATTGCTCTTCGAGCAGTGTGCGCATGGCTTGGCCAAAACGGACGGGCTGTCTGACGTTCTGCCACCAATAATCCGCCGTTAGACCGCGAGTATCCATTTGCGCGCCGCTGACGGTCGACCAGAAGGGGATCGTCGAATTGGCCGGGCGAATGGACGCGAGCGCAGTCAGCAAGGCCTCGCATATCGGCTCCATCTGGAAGCTGTGATACGCCACTTCGACGCGCAGGAATCGATGGAACACGTCATGCGTTGCCAGTTTTGCGGCGATGTGTTCAAGAGACGCACTCTCGCCGGCGAGCGTGACTGACGAGGAACTGTTGACAGCGGCTACATCAACGCGGCCGGCAAATGGCCGGATCAGTTCCAGCACCGCCTCTTCGGGTAGGCCAACCGCAAGCATGGACCCCAGACCCGCGCGCGTCTGTTGCAGACGGCTGCGGTGGTAACAAACCAGCAGAGCGTCATCGAGCGACAAGGCGCCGGAAACGTACGCTGCCGCGACTTCGCCAATGCTGTGGCCGACCACGGCGTCTGGTGTGATGCCCCACGATTTCCACAAGGCTGTGAGGGCTACCTGCAAGACAAAATTGGCGGGTTGTGCCACCTGCGTTTCCGCCATGCGCGAGGCATCTTCGGACGCGCTCAGCGCCTCAAGAACGGACCAGCCTGCATAGCGGGAAAAGATCGCGTCACACTCTTCAACACGAGCCCGGAAGACCGACTGGGTAGCGAACAGTTCGCGTCCCATGCCCCACCATTGGGGCCCCATACCGGTGTAGACGAACACCAGTCGGCGTGTCTCTGCAGATAGCGTCTGGTTTACGCTGAGGCCTGGCAACTTGACGCCGTCAACAACGGAGCGCAACGTTTCGCTTAGCTGCTCGCGTGAGTTCACAACCAAGGCAGCCCGGCGATGATGATGGCTG
>JAFARV010000633.1 GCA_019245255.1 Acidobacteriaceae bacterium
ATCGCATAAACCACAGCTATAGCAAAATGTGAATTAGTGGCGACTCTTCCAACACAGGCCGCGTTCATCGTAAAGACGCAAACAGTGACGTTCCCAGCGCTGACGCTCGATTGCGGCGTGACGCTGATGAATGTCGACGTTGCGTACGAAACCTACGGAAGCCTGAACGCGGAACGCACGAACGCGATTCTCATACTGCACGCGTTTTCCGGGGACGCGCACGCGGCGGGCATTAGTTCCGATACCGGACAACCCGGATGGTGGGCGGAGATGATTGGCCCGGGCCTCGCCTTTGACACAGACCGCTACTTTGTCATCTGCTCGAACGTGTTGGGGGGCTGCCGCGGAACAACAGGCCCGAGTTCCATCGATCCAGCAACAGGCGAGCCCTATGCGATGCGCTTTCCGGTAATCACGATCGGAGACATGGTCCGCCTGCAGAAAATGCTGGTGGACCATCTGGGCATCGATCGTCTGCTTGCGGTTGCGGGCGGATCAATGGGAGGGATGCAGGCGCTCGAATGGGCGGTTGCGTTTCCGGATTCCGTTGCCTCTGCGATTCCGATTGCGGCCACGGCACGGCACAGCGCACAGCAGATCGCGTTTAACGAGGTCGGCAGGCAGGCGATTATGGCCGATCCGGATTGGAACGAAGGTAACTACTATCACCTGAAACCGCCGGCACGGGGTCTGGCCGTGGCGCGGATGGTAGGCCACATCACGTTCATGAGCGACGCGTCCATGCGCGAGAAGTTTGGCCGCCGACTGCGCGATAAAGATGCGTTCGGATTTGATTTTTCCGTTGACTTCGAGGTGGAGAGCTATCTGCGTTATCGGGGCAGCCAGTTTGTAAACCGTTTTGACGCGAATTCATATCTGTACATCACGAAAGCGATGGACTACTTCGACCTGTCAACTGGCAGGGGCACGATCGCCCGAGCGTTGGAAAAAGCAAGGGCCCGGTTCCTGGTGCTCAGCTTCACGTCGGACTGGTTGTATCCGACCTACCAATCGCTCGAAACGGTTGCCGCGCTACGAAGCCAAAACATCAACGTCGCATTCTGCGAACTGGCTTCCTCCTATGGCCACGATGCGTTCCTTGTGGAAACGAAGGAAGAGAGCGAAATCATTACGGGATTTCTCGAAAGCGTGCAACGGGAGATCTCGACGGATCGCGTTGCGTCGAAGCCTCGACCGGCGGTGGAAGAAGTCTCCTCGCGCCTGGATTACGCGATGATCGGCGAAATGATCGAGCCTGGTGCTCACGTTCTCGATCTGGGATGTGGCGAAGGCGAGCTTCTGGCATGGCTCAGTGAGCACAAGGGCATCCATGCACGCGGAGTCGAGATTGAAGGCGAGAAAGTCCGGCGGGCGATTGCACGTGGGGTACCCGCATTCCAGGGCGACATTGAGCACGGGCTGGCGGACTTCCAGGACGCAACGTTCGACTATGTGATTCTTAGCCAGACGTTGCAGGAGATGCGATATCCGCTGCGCGTGCTCCGTGAAATGCTGCGCGTTGGACGGCATGCCATCGTTGCGTTTCCGAACTTTGGGCATTGGTCGGTCCGGCTATCACATCTGTTCAGCGGCCGGGCGCCGCAGACGACGTTGTTCCCGTATAACTGGTACGAATCGCCGAACCTGAACTTTCTTACGATTGATGATTTTGTATCGCTGTGCCGACAACAAGGCTGGGAAATTGAACGCCAAATTTTTCTCGAACACAACCGTAAAGTTGGATTCTTAGGTAATCTGCGGGCACAGGTAGCGGTCTTCTCAATAAGATCACAGAATGCCAGCAGTGAACGAATACATCCAAAGCAATAAACAGCGATTCCTGGATGAACTGTTCGAGTTCCTCCGGATTCCAAGCGTCAGCACATTGCCGGAACATAAGCAGGACGTTGCTCGGGCCGCGCAGTTCGTCTCAGGAAAGCTTGCGGCGGCGGGACTCGAGAACGTCGAGGTAATCGCAACCGCCAAGCACCCGCTGGTGTACGCGGATTGGCTGCATGCGCCCGGCAAACCAACTGTGCTGCTGTACGGCCACTACGATGTGCAGCCTCCCGACCCGCTCGATGAGTGGAAATCGCCGCCATTCGAACCTACGATTCGCGACGGGAACGTTTACGCGCGCGGCTCTGCCGATGACAAGGGGCAGATGTACATGCACGTCAAGGCCATGGAGGTTTTGCGCGCTGCGCGCGGCGGCAATCTCCCGGTAAACGTGAAGTTTCTGATTGAGGGCGAGGAGGAGGTCGGCGGGGAGTCCATAGCGACATACGTGCCGACGAACCTTGACAAGTTGAAGTGTGACGTTGCGCTTGTGTCCGATACTGAGCTTTTCGCCGACGGAGTGCCGACGCTGTGCATCGGACTGCGCGGCCTCATGTACCTGGAGATCGAGGCAACCGGACCGGCGCGCGACCTGCATTCGGGGATTTATGGGGGCGCAGCGCCGAACGCGGTCTACGGGCTGATCGAGCTCCTTGCCAAAGCCAAAGACAAGGACGGCCGCATTCAGATCCCCGGTGTGTACGAGGATGTGGTCCCGCCCGACGCATCCGAAGTGGAGAGTTGGCAGCAGCTGGCGTTCTCTGAGGAAGACTTTCTTCGGAACGAAGTGGGGGCAAGCACTCTAACCGGCGAACCGGACCAGAGCGTACTGGCACGCATCTGGGCGCGGCCGACTTTTGAAGTCCACGGAATCGCGGGCGGCTTCACGGGCTCAGGCGCAAAGACGGTCATTCCGGCAAAGGCAACTGCCAAGGTCAGTATGCGTTTAGTACCTGACCAAAACCCGGCAAAAGTACTAGAACAAGTACAGGCTTGGGTCGCCGCCAATACACCGCAGGGCATCCGGACTCAGGTGCGCATCCTGAGCGCCAATCCCGCGGTATCGGTCAACCCTCATGATCCGGCAATTGAGATTGCAGCCAAAGCGTTTAGCGATGTGCTCGGGCGTCCGACGGTGTTTATCCGCGGCGGAGGTTCGATTCCCATCGTGGGCGAATTCGCAAAGTATCTGGGTGTGCCAACGGTACTAATGGGATTTGGCCTTCCTGACGACGGACTGCACTCGCCGAACGAAAAGTACCGGATCAGCAACTATTACCAGGGAATCGAAACCATTGCTCACTTCCTTGACCTGTATGGCACCGCTGGCGTGAAGTAGATCGCAGCGGCCATTGCGGCATTTGTTTTGGGGTCGCGGAAGCTTCACGTCGAACCGATTTTTTACCTGAATTGACCTTATGGCGATATCCATCGATCGCCTTGCCTCGCCGTTGGCGGGCAGGTCCGATCGCGGTACCACGGCGGCGGCTGCGGAATGTGCGCAGGTTGCACGTTCGGCCGGCGTTCTGTCGATGGCGATCCTGCTCAGCCGCATGAGCGGTCTGGTGCGCGAAGTCTTCATGGCGCACGAATTCGGCGCCGGGTTTTCGTACGACGCATTCCTGCTTGGGTTTCGCATTCCGAACCTCACACGCGATCTGTTTGCTGAAGGAGCCCTCTCGGCGGCGTTCATACCCGCATTTACGGGGGTCCTGAAGAAGGAAGGCCGCGCCGCGGCGGAAGAATTGTCGAACGTTGTTGCTACGGCAACGATGACCGTTGTAGCCGTTGTGTGCGTTGTCGGGATGATCTTCTCTCCGCAGATCGTAGGGTTGTTGGCACCGGGCTTCGCATCGGTACCGGGTAAGTTCGCACTGACGGTCCATATGACGCGCTTGATGTTCCCGTTCCTGCTGTTCATTGCGCTCGCGGCTCAGGCGACAGGCATTCTCAACTCCTCGGGAAAGTTCGGCATTCCGGGCATCGCATCGGTGTTCTTCAATGTAGGTTCAGTGCTGGTTGCCTTCGTTCTTGGATTCGTGCTCGGGCCGTTTATCGGAATTTCGCGAATTGACGGCATGGCATATGGAACAACTATCGGGGGCCTTTTGCAGCTGGCCTGGCAAATGCCGTGGGTTTTTCGCCAGGGTTTTCGTTTTAAACCGGCCTTCAATTGGTCACACCCGGGGTTACGGCTGATCTTCCAAATGATGCTGCCTGCGATAGTCACGAGTGCAGCAGTGCAGATCAATGTCATCGTGAACTCGTGCTTTGCCTCGGAGTTGAGTGATCCTGTGCGTGGTCCTAATGGTCCGGTGAGCTGGCTGGCATATGCCTTCCGGCTAGTTCATCTGCCGCTCGGGATATTTGGCGTTGCGATTGCGTCTGCGATGTTGCCTTCTGTTTCGAGGA
>JAFARV010001033.1 GCA_019245255.1 Acidobacteriaceae bacterium
AAGGGCCAATTGCCTGAGGCGTCCAAATTCAGTGCCGTCGCCTTCAGCAGAATGTTCTTGCGGATGCGCAATGCAAGCAGCGCCAGGAATCCGCGGAACGAGGCTACGGCCCGGCCATGCAGCGGATGACGCGCATCAAGCAGTGCATTCGAAAACAAGATCAGGCGCGCCCATACGTCCGGTATCAGATCCACTTCAAAGCGCGTTCGAGCATCGGCTGTGTTGCGGGTGCGTTCAGCAATGTGGCGTAAGTCCGACCAGTGCCGCTGATCCCACTGGCCGGGTTTGCCCGACGCAAAATCGTCCTGAGTGGTTTCGGCGGCGGGAAGCATGGGGGGCATGAACGGTAAGATCTCCTTCAGTTGCGTCCTAAGCGGTCGCCGTCGCTAATGCGTGGACGAAGTGACCTAGCCCGATCAGATCCGGCTGCCGCTCAAAGGGAAGACCAGCTACCTTCTGCACCGCCTGTTTAGAGGTGAGGCCGTAACGCTCACCTGTGATCAGAGTTGAGAAGGCTTCGTCAACAAACGGCCGCTGCGTGAACGCGCTGGTATGCGCGAGATTGATTGCGAGCCCGGCATTATTCTGCAGGTCCACCCACCAGCGCAGAAAGGCCCGGCAGAAGTCGCCGAGCGCCTTCACCTGGTTCTGAAATTCAGACGTGGATGGATTCACGTCAGCAGCCTGAATGTGCCGGACATACCACGTGGGCTTCAAATGCCCTTTGGCGGCCTTCTGCAATTCCTGCTCGTAGTCGTTCAGGAACAAAAAGCAGAAGCGGGTCAACGCAGCCAGCTTTGGTTTCAACCGGTCGTGCTCAGGAACGTCTGCCCATTGGAATGCAGCCTCCTGCCCCCTATGCAGCACAAACAGCTTTGGGCCGTGCCCATTCTGGCTCGCGGGCGCCGGCTGGTAGGTGACCAGGAAGTGCGATGCCGCGACTGCCGCAAGAAACTCAACCAGATCCGCTGGATTTTTCTGCTCAGCTTTCCCGACTGCAGGCGTGGGAACGTGACGCCATTTATCCGCCCCGATCGCGTAGACGCACTGATAGCCGCTCGGATTCAGCTGATAGTATCTGAGCGCATCCTTCATCATCATGACGAACTCGGAGGGATTGGCGTGCGGGCCTTGTTGATCCAGGCTGCCCGGATTGAAATCGAAATACGGCAATAGAAAAGCACCGCCTGAGATTACGTGATCGGCGCCTTGACGCATATTTGCAATCAGCGTGCTTGGTATCGTTGGCAAACCTGCGGCGCCCGTCCCTCCGAATACCGAGCCCATGGTGAACAGCCGTGCGTGCCGTGCTTGCGCCGTCCCTTTTTCGAGCTCCTCGCGTATGCGCTGCAGTCCGTCTTGAACGGCGCCGGTCATGGCCCCCGTTTCCGCCGCCGCACGATAAACGGCTGCGCCGATGGACGGCTTGCCGCGAAAACCCTCCGTCACCGGCAGCTTGCGTTTGTCGGGTTCATAGAGAAACTCGTAAAGGGAAGCAAGGTCGGCCGCATTCGCAGTCATCGAGTCATGCCGCAGGTAGCTGTCGAGCGTGGGCTCGCTGTCCTGAGCATTCAGTGGAGACCAGGGGCGGTCGTCCATGAGCTGCAGCCTGGGACGGAACAACGGTGAGTCACCGAGCCATCGCTGCGCCCCGCGCACTCGATTGTAGAGATGAACAATCTCCAGGCTTTCACTCAGATTTCCGTTCGTCGCATCGTTATCGATGCAAAGCAGCGAAACGTCCGTGTCATCCAACGCTCCTGCCGCGGCGAGAAAAACGAGGGGCTTGAGCGAACGATGTCCCGCTCCGCCGATTGATAGCACGGAGTTGCTCATGCTCTCCCCCAAATGACTCGCGCCAGCAGCGGAGTGAGACGGTAGTGATCAGGCGTCATAAACATTGTGGACGACCAATAGCCCAGAAATGCGAGCCCGGCGTTTACGAGCATCGGCTCGAGCGGCCCTTCGCGAACTGCGGGGGGAATCAACCAGGCCAAAAGCGCGGAGATGAACATCGAAGCACACCACAGTGCATACCACTGTCCTGATTTGGTGTCGAGACCACGCCCACCGTGTGCAACCAGGAGCCAGATAGCGGAACAGGTTGCCACGACGAGCACACTCCAGGCTACGGAGCGCAGGTAAGCTGCCCGCCACGTTTCCACGGTCAAGTTCGGGTCCTGTGGGTTTACGGAATTCGAAACGTAAGTAGCAAACGCGACGCCCA
>JAFARV010000295.1 GCA_019245255.1 Acidobacteriaceae bacterium
ATCCGAGAAATGGGGCACTACTTCCCATTGAAGGTTCCCCTTTCCCTATCGACACAGGAAGTTCCCCCGTGTCAGTGGCAGTGCACCCGAGTGGCGAGTTCGTCTATCTACCGACTCTGTCTAGCACCGTCTCCGCTTACAGAGTCAACCGGAAAACCGGGCAACTTACGCCCATTCCCGGATCACCGTTCGCGACCGGAGGAGGGCAGGCAGCCTTCGTGGCCGTGCACCCGGGCGGCAAATTCGTTTATGTAGCGAATCTTTCAGACAACGTGTCCGGTTACACCGTTGACCGTTCGACCGGGGTGCTGACTCCGATTCCCGGATCACCGTTCCCCGCAGGCATTGAACCAATCTGTATAGCCTTCCACCCGAACGGCAAATTCCTGTACGTTGTGAATTTCCAGGGCGACAATGTTTCAGGGTTCACTATGGATCCGGTGACGGGGGCGCTCACGGCCATTGCAGGATCGCCTTTCGCCACAGGATCGATCCCGCGCTCTATGGCAGTGGACCCGAACGGCAGGTTCGCCTATGTGGCGAATGAAAACGACAACGATATCTCGGGATACGAGGTCGATCCGGCGACGGGGGCACTCACTCGCTTGGCCACATCACCGTTCCCTGCGGGGACATTTCCGTTCTCGGTGGCCGTAGACCCAAGAGGAAGATTTGTCTATGCCGCCAACGCCACGTCGAGTGGACCTGCTACAGGCAGCGTGTCCGCATACACGATCGACCGCGACACTGGGGGTCTCACGGCTGTTGCCGGGTCGCCGTTCGCTACAGGGG
Source organism: Acidobacteriaceae bacterium (assembly GCA_019245255.1). Lineage (GTDB taxonomy): Bacteria > Acidobacteriota > Terriglobia > Bryobacterales > Bryobacteraceae > Bog-105. Next base: position 793 of record JAFARV010000295.1, read on the forward strand.
TATTCCCGGATTTCGTAGCAGTCGATCCGAGCGGCAGGTTCGTGTATGTGGCGAATGGCGCGTTCCCTCTTCCCGGAAACATCTCCGGGTACACGATTGACCACTCCACAGGAGCGCTGACACCGATTGCTGATTCGCCGTTTCCCGCTGGCACGTTTCCGATCTCGATTGCGATCACGAGCTGCGCCAGAAGTGACAGGATTCGACATGATGATGAAAACGACGGCCAAAACGGGGAACACGATTATGGGGAGCACTTTTGCCGGGCAGTGGACGACGGCGATATGCGTGAACCGTAGTGTCTATTGATCCGGCGCGGATGATCGTAGCTCTGTACGCGTGGTTGTGCGAGGTCCCGGTGGCGGGGATTGTTCCCCGCTGTCGGCCCGCTTGGTTTGGAATCACTGTCGTGCCAAAATCTGTTGATGATACACCTCAGCGGTCGGGCGCGGCAGACGTTCGAGATCTTGGTCGTACTCTATAGCAGTAAGCCCGAAACGGATAGCGTATCCGCTCTGCCATTCAAAGTTATCAGTCAGACTCCAGTGATAGTACCCACGCACGTCAATGGGCGGTAAGCCATCATGGCCGAACCGCGCTTTGTCCAGATACGAAAGCGTGTCTCGAATAAACTGTGGCCGGTACTGGTCCTTCGCATCAGCTACTCCATTTTCGGTCATGACCAAAGGGATGAGCGGAAAACGCTTGGCAGTATCGCGTAAGATTCGCTCGGTTCCGGCGGGATAGATTGCGTGTCCGTCATCTCCGGTCGGGCCGGCCGGCACGATGAACTTAGGCAAACCAGTAAAATCGAACTGAATCAACGTCCGGGTATAGTAATTTACTCCGATCCAGTCGACAACCGGGTTCCCAGGAATAAACGTGTTGACCTTCTCTGCCAACCGGTGAAAATTGATATTGCCGGTATGGTGCCCCAGGCCAGCGAGTGCCGCAGCCAACGTCTTCGGCTCAAGCGTTCCGTACACAGCCGCTTGCGGGATGAGCCAATTCTCAAATTCCGTAACCAACTCCGCCGTGATGACATCGAGCGGATTATCGGGATCATAAGGGTCAAAGAGGTCCAATCCGTTTACCAGCCCCACTCCGCGCAAAGGCAAGTCAGGACGATCGGAAACCGTTGTCGGCTGGATTTCGTGAATAGCCGCCGTGGCGAGCCGGTGAGCTAACACCAAATTGATCGCCGCCTCAACAGCAGCTAAGGGCGACCGTAGCTGGGGTGGTGCTATCCCAGTTAAATAGCCATCGCCAACGAGCACAAGCGGTTCGTTGATCGTGCCCCAGAGATCACACAGGTCACCAAGCCTTCGCACGACGTATGCGGCATAATTTGCGAACTGCTGCGGTGCGTCGGATGCCAACCAGCCGCCCCGAGATTCAAACCAAAGCGGCACGGTGCCGTGCATCAGAGTAATCATGGGTCGGAGTCCCATGGTCTTCATAAGCTCGAATTCAGCGCGGTAGTGCTGAATCACGTCCTCACTAAAAGCACCAGGTGACGGCTCAATCTTCTCCCAGGCCACTGATGTCCGAATTGTATTTGTTCCAATCTCCTTCGCAATCGCGAAGTCGGTCGGGTATCTATGCCAGTGGTCAGTGGCAACATCGGCGGTATCTCCATTTAGAATGTTGCCCGGAGTGTGCTCAAATGGGTACCAATCAGCGTTTTGCCCCCCGCCCGTCAAGCCCTCGACTTGATGCGCGGATATAGCCGTACCCCAAAGAAATTCTGCACCGTACTTAGGCGTAGATTGGGACTCGAGAGTTAACGCCAGGAGAGGCAGTGCAAGTAACAGACGCGGAAAGACCATGTGCTTTCCCTCGCTTAGCGGGTATTCCCCCAAGATTGTAACGGGCGCGGCCGGCCGTTGCAACAGCTTCTTGAATGAGCGAGAGCGAGAATACGCCGTGCACACGAGTCTCTTATTTCAGTCGCTTAGAGTTGGCGGAAGCTAATGAGAGTCGAACTCACCCGCAACCACGAAAAGTGACCGCACTCCGGTTTTGAAGACCGGGCCCCGCACCGGCGAAGTCTAGCTTCCGACTGCGATTGTATCTTCCGCCTTTTGGAAAACCAGGTCCGCAATCGCAAAGCGGATCTCCTCGATTCCGGCACCCGTCACGCTCGAGATCGCGTAAAACGGACATCCACGCTCGTCAGCCTTCCGCCTCACGGCTTCGATGCGTGACAAATCTTGACACGCGTCAATCTTGCTTGCGGCCACAATCATGGGCTTACTCGAGAGCGCAAAGGACGCGGATGCGCGCCCCGAGTCAGGCAAAGAAACCCGCGGCTCTTTGCGGGGCGCGCCTGAAGCCGCGGCCGTTTTGCGCGGGTTCTCTAAGAGCTCTTCACTGAAGTTGCGCAGCTCCGTCAGGATCACGTCAAAATCGTGTGCCGGATCGCGGCCGCTGAAGTCCGAAACGTCCACCAGGTGCACAAGCGCTTTGGTGCGTTCGATGTGCTTCAAAAACTGCGTTCCCAATCCGTGCCCCTGGTGCGCGCCTTCGATGAGCCCCGGAATGTCCGCCAGCACGAAGGTCCGATCTCCCCCCTGAACGACTCCGAGATTTGGCTCGAGCGTCGTGAACGGATAGTCGGCGATTTTCGGCCTTGCGGCTGATAGTCGCGAGATGAGCGTCGATTTCCCGGCATTCGGAAACCCAACCAGGCCGCAATCGGCAAGCAGTTTCAGCTCCAGCCTGAGCTTGAAAAAGTCTCCGGGCTTACCTTCCTCATGCTCTGTCGGCGCCTGATGCGTAGAACTTGCAAAACGGGCGTTTCCGCGCCCTCCACGGCCGCCGTGCGCAACCGTGAATGTCTGCCCAGGCTTCGTAAAATCGAAGAGTTCCTCGCCGGTTTCAGCGTCATACGCGATCGTTCCGACCGGCACCGGGAGCTCGATCGAATGGCCGTCGCGGCCAGTGCGATTGCTGCCTTCGCCATGGCGGCCGCGCTCTGCTGTGTGCTCGGGATTGTATCGGAAATGGAGCAGCGTGTTGTGATGCTCGCTCGCAACCAGAACGACATCACCGCCACGCCCGCCGTCACCGCCGCTTGGTCCGCCGCGCGGCACAAACTTCTCGCGTCGAAACGCAAGACAGCCGTTTCCGCCGTCACCGGCTCTTACGGAGATGATTACTTCGTCGATGAACACGAAAGAGATCTAAAAGATGGCCCGAGGCAGGGCATTTGAAGGGAATCCGGCGGGCAGGGGAAAGCCTTGCCCCGCTCATTTGAACAAACTAGCTCTGAGCCGCGATAACGTTCACGAACTTGCCGAGCCGCCCGCGATCGCGGAATTCAACCGTTCCGGGGATCTCTGCAAACAAAGTGTCGTCCTTGCCCAGGCCCACATTCTTGCCCGGCTTATATCGCGTCCCTCGTTGGCGCACGATGATGGAACCGCCGGTCACAACCTGGCCCGCAAAAACCTTCACGCCCAGCCGCTGCGAATTGGAATCGCGCCCGTTCTTGGAACTGCCTAACCCTTTTTTATGTGCCATTCGAAATCACCTCCGCGCGACCGGGCCTAAGGAACGATCTCCTCAACCTGAACACGAGTGTAGTTCTGGCGATGACCGATCGTCCGCTTATACTGCTTTTTCCGTTTAAATTTGAAGACCAGGATCTTATCACCGCGGCCATGCGCGGCGATTTTACCGCGAACACGAGCGGCTCTCAGCTTCTCGCCCAAAACCAATTCGTTGGCTTCGTTGGAGATCGCAAGAACGCGATCGAACTCGACATTGGCCCCAACTTCGCCGGCGATTGTGTCCACGTCAATGGTCTGTCCTGGGGCAACACGGTACTGCTTTCCGCCCGTCTCAATTACAGCGTACATACCTAGCCTTTATGGTGCTTGGAAATTCCAGCGCGGATCAACGCCCGCTCCGGCACTGCCGGGAGACACACCAACGGCGTGCGTCTGGAACCTATCCGAACCTTCCTATCATAGCGTACCCGTACTCTCGGATGCACTATTGCAGGCGGTAGGCCTCGCGGGCAGTTCCCGACCAGATGCGCGCCTGTTCCGTTGGTGACAGTCGGCCTATCGAGCTTTCGACGACCTCCACCCAGCGCTCATAACTTGCCGCGAGTAGACACACCGGCCAATCAGATCCAAACATGATGCGTTGCGGCGTGAATGCGTCAATAGCGATTTCGATAAAAGGTTGCAGCTCTTGCTCGGTCCAACTCGCCTTCGCCTCCGTTACAAGTCCAGAGAGCTTGCAGTACACATTGGGCCGCCGCGTCAGATCGCGAAATCGCTCGCGCCAGGGTGAGATCTCGCCGTCTCGGATCTTGGGCTTCGCAATGTGATCTAGAACGAACACTTGGTCCGGGTGCCGATCGACGAATTCGATTGTCTGCGGCAGGTGCCGCTCGAAGATGAGGATGTCGTAAACAAGATGGTACGGTCGAAGCTCGCGCACGCCGCGATTGAAATCCTCGCGCAAGATGTAATCGGGATCCGGTTCGTCCTGCACGATATGCCGGATGCCTTTAAGTCTCGGATGATTTGCAATCGTAGGCAGAATGCGATTCAGGTCCGGCGAGATTAACGGCGCCCATCCTACAACGCCGCAAATCGCAGGATGCGCCTCAGCCGCTCTTAGAAGGGCCCACGTTTCTTCCAGCGATTGGCTCGCCTGTACCGCGACGAAGCCACTCACCGCGCTTGACTTCGCGTCTGTAAGCAGATCCTCAGGTGCAAAATCGCGTCGAAGTATGCTCATTTCGTCGCTAATCCACGGGTACTCTGCGGGATCGTAGCGCCAGAGATGATGGTGGGCGTCAATTCGTTCAGTCATCATTCTCGGGGCGCCCTGAAGGCCACATCAGGTGAATAACCGGCGCGACAATCTCATCGATCTGGTGTTGGAGTTCCTGGCTAAGCCGGAAATTGAGTGCTGCCAGATTCGCTTCCACTTCCGCCGTCCGCGTAATGCCCACCAAAGTCGTTGCGGTCAGCGGGTGCCTGATGCTGAACGCGATCGCTGCGAGCGCCGGCTCAATCCCGTGCGAAAGGCAAAGCGCGACCACTTTCTTCCCGGCCTCCCTCACTTCCGGCGGTGCAGGATGCCAGGCGGGCGGCCCATGCTCTGAGAGCAGACCCATGTGCACCGGCGCGGCGCCGATCAATCCCAGATTGTGCTTCCGTATCACAGGCGTCAGCCACCGGTCCAGATCCCGGTTCAGCAAGGTATAACGGCAATAAGACAGAACGAAATCTACCCTGCCGCGTTCCGCCACATCCGCAAGAATCCTCAGCGGTAAACCTGAGATCCCAACAAACCGGGCTTTGCCCGCCTCCTGAATCTTCCGCATCTCCGGAATAGTCTCGCTGATGATCTGCTCACGATCCCCAAACTCGATATCATGCGCGATCAGCAGGTCAACGTAGTCTGTTCGCAGACGCTGCAACGATTCATCGATGCTCTTCTGTGCTCGCTCGGCAGAGAAGTCGAACTCGTTCTTGCCGTATCGGCCTAACTTGGTCGATAACACGATCTGCTGCCGTTTACCGTTCAAGGCGATTCCAAGGCGTTGCTCCGACAACGTGCGTCCGTAATAGGGAGATGTGTCGAAGAAAGTAATTCCGCGTTCGATCGCAACGTGAACCGCGCGGTCGCCCTCTGCGGCTGCCACCTCGCCATATTCGTTTCCAAGCGGGGCGGCGCCAAACCCTAGCACCGAGACGCGCAACCCGGTGCCTCCAAGAGTTTTGTACTCCATCGCTTATGGGTTGACTTCCACTAGAATTTTCGTAAACGACTGCCGCGACTCGCTCCAACGCCGCAGTGCATCGCCGGCACGTTCCATCGGGACCGTCTCCGATATCATCTGCTCCACCGGAAACTGGCCCTTCGAAAGCATCTCGATGACGGGCCCAAATTCGTTGAGGTAATTCCGCGATCCGAGGATGTCCAGCTCCTTGTGGACGAACAACTTTGTCTCGTATGCTACCGGTTCATCGGTCCAGCCGATATACGTTACGCGCCCCGTGTGAGCAACTATCTCCACGGCCAGACGATACGTCTGCACTGAGCCGACTGCCTCGATCACCACATCGGGACCCAATCCGGAGGTCAACTCGCCCAAAGCATCTCGGAGATTTGCCGTCCGCGAATTAATCACGTTCTGCGCGCCGGCCTGTCGTGCCAGCGCAAGCTTCTTGTCGTCCAGATCGATAGCGACTACTCGCGCACCCTTCCTCTCTGCGGCTGCAATCGCACCCAAGCCAACCATACCGCATCCAAGCACTGCAACCGTATCAGATGGCTTCACCCGGCTGCGCTCGACAGCGTGGAAGCCCACCGCAAGCGGCTCTACCGCGCTCAATTCCCGCAGGCTTAGGCCACTCCCGAAGCAGACCTTTTCCCATCGAATGGTGAAGTAATCGCAAAGTGCGCCGTCGCGCTGCACGCCGAGTGTCTGATTGTTCTTACACGCGTTCGTTCGTCCCCGGCGGCATGAAGCACAGATGCCGCAACTCGTATTCGGATAGACCGTTACATCCGCGCCGGTAACGAAGTGCTCAGGTACGCCGCTTCCCCGCGCAACAATCGTCGCAGCAATCTCATGCCCCGGAATCCTTGGGTAGGAAACCAGCGGATTCTTGCCACAGAATGTGCTCAGATCCGTACCACAAAAACCGATCAGCCGGGTTTTGAGCAAAACTTCGCCGTCGGCGGCCTTCGGCTCGTGCAACTCTCGCAATTCGTGGCTGTGGGGTTCGGTAATGTAGAAGGCCCTCATTGTTCTTTTCCCGTCAGGGGAGGTACTTTGACTTAATTCTTGCCACGTCGACGAGTGCCGTCACAAAGTCCCTCGGCTTCACCTTCGATCCGGCGACATCGACCCAACACTCGAGCGGGTACTCGTAAATGGCTGTCTCCAGCTTCTTCCCGCTCGCGCGGTAAAGGCGCTGATACCGCGCAATGATCTCCACATCGAACACCCACTTTGAAAGGAACCGGTCCGCGAAGATCTCTCGAGTACCCTCTGTAACCCGAAACAGCTTTGCTCCGCACTGTGTGTCATAGATTGGCAGCTCCAGCATGGTAGAGACGACAGTCGCGAAAATTCTGCCGAGGTAGTGCCGTGCCGCTTTCCGTTCGATATGCCTGCCCAGCAATTTGACTCGCGAACCGAATACCATTTCGAGCTCGGAGCGGCCACGCAACAATCCGTGAAAACAATCGATGTCGTCCAGCGGCGTCGCAAGATCGGCATCCCAAAAGCCAACCATCTCCGGCCTGTGCACTCGCAAGGCATGCATCATACCGCGGCGAACTGCTTCCGCTTTACCCGAATTCGCCTCGCACGCAAGCACTTCCGTCTTATCTTCCAGGTCCCAACACAGCCGCTTGAGAATCGTGAGAGTCTCGTCCTTGCTGCCATCGTCTACGAAGATAAGACGCGTCAACTCGGTGTGCGCCAGGTAATGACGGAACGCGTCCACGTTCAGCCGGGCTGCCTCGTTGTAGCACGGCACGACGACACAGACCCCGGTTCCCTCACCGTTCGGCAATTGAGATCCCGCTGGTGCTCGGCGTAGTCGGACGCATAATCCCTATAGTACGGGCACACTTGCAAGTCGACTGACTGTAAGTGCACAAGCGGTCCGCTACGAATCCGCGAGAAAAAGAAAGTAAAAGAACCCGATGGGCCGATGTCGAAGCGCACTCTGCTGAGCCGTCATTGTGGTGAGCGATGAAGACAGTCGCTGCAAACCATTGAAGGAGAAGTCCAATGCAATACACATTGATGTTTTATATGAGCCCCTCGGAATTTTCAGCTCGAACCGACCCGGCGAAGCGCGAGGCTTTCTGGGGAGCGTTCCTGCCCTACATGCAGGCGGTTAGGGATGCTGGCATATTCAGGGGCGGAGCTGGCCTCGAAAGACCCGATACCGCCACGACAGTACGGGTGCAAAGCGGTAATCGGCTGGTTCAGGACGGTCCCTATGCTGACACCAAGGAACAATTAGGCGGATTCTTCATCATCGAGGTTCCTGATCTCGATACGGCGCTCGACTGGGCGGCCCGATACCCCGCTGGTCCGGACGGCGCCGTGGAAGTGCGGCCCAACATCTCGGCACCCGCAGGCGAAGCGAAAGGAGACCGGTCATGAATATGCGAATGTATGTCGCCCTTGCGCTATCTGTGGGCAGCGCTTCTGCAGGTTTCGCCCAGAGCCATCCAGAGACCGAAGCTGCCACGAACCCCCGTGGACCGCTGGCGAAAATGCCGGTTTCTTTGGAGGTTCGTTATGCCCTGAGCGCCCTGCCGCCAACTCTGCGCGACCAGGCCGCCGTTTATGTGCTTGATCCAGCAAAGGGGTACGTCCTCGACCGTGCGGGGAGTAACGGACAAAGCTGCTTCATCGGACGGACTGAGTGGAAGTTTGCGGACTACCGTAATGACGTCTACGATCCGATCTGCTACGACGCGCAAGGTTCGAACAATCAAATGCGCGTGTGGTTCGATGTGGCGGAATTCAGAGCGAAGGGCGTCGACCCTGAAGCTATGAGAACAGAAATCCAGAGCCGGTTTAAGAGCGGCGTCTATAAACCCCCGGACCGCCCCGGTATCTCTTATATGACCGCACCGCTCATGCGGACGTACATGTCCTTGGACCCAAAGGATAAGGACACCGTCGCAACCATGAGCATGCCGCATGTCATGTACTACGCTCCCAATGTCACGGCTTCGGAGGTGGGCGGTATGCCATGCCCGCCCTGCGCGCCCTATCCGTTCGTTTTCGAGCCTGGGCCACACGGCTACATCATTCAGCGGCTCGGAGATGAGGAAACCGCGAAAATCGTCGTGGATGAGGCCGACCTCGTGAATGATTTGTGCTCGTACCGGAGCGCACTCTGCATATCTGCACCCCACGCTGGCCATCACTAGCCGGTTTGGAGCCTGATCCGATGACGAATACTAACGATGAAAGCGTCTTGGCACGCGAAGCGGTCGAGCAGACGGTCCGTGACTCCTACGGCCGCCTGCTTGCCTTTCTTGCGGCGCGTTCGGGTAATGTGACTGCGGCGG
>JAFARV010000342.1 GCA_019245255.1 Acidobacteriaceae bacterium
GCTCGAGCACTGGATGCGTAGCTACCGTCCTGAGGAATTATTTGATGAAAGCGGACGGCTGCGTCCAGAGCTGGCAGAACTCGCGCCAAAGGGTACACGCCGCATGGGCGACAATCCGCATGCCAATGGCGGCCTGCTTCTCAAGGAGCTGATCTTGCCTGAGTTCCGGGACTACGCGGTTGCAGTGACCGCTCCGGGCAAAGACAACGCCGAAGCCACACGGGTGACCGGAATGTTCCTTCGAGACGTCTTCAGGCTTAATGCAGACTCTCGGAATTTCCGAATCGTCGGACCCGATGAAACGGCTTCAAACCGTCTCAGCGCTGTGTTTGATGCCACGAATCGTGTCAACGTTCAACCTCTGCTTCGGACCGATGATCACCTGAGCGCGGATGGGCGCGTTATGGAAGTGCTGAGCGAGCATTTGTGCCAAGGCTGGCTCGAAGGCTATCTCTTGACCGGAAGGCACGGGTTTTTCTCATGCTACGAAGCCTTTATCCACATCATCGACGCTATGTTCAATCAACATGCGAAGTGGCTGAAGACCACGCGTCACATTCCATGGCGAAGACCGATCGCGTCCTTGAACTACCTTTTGACCTCACACGTATGGCGACAGGATCACAATGGCTTCAGCCACCAGGATCCGGGCTTTATCGATCATGTCGTCAATAAGAAGGCGGAAGTCATCCGCGTCTACCTTCCCCCCGACGCCAACACGCTGCTCTCCGTCACCGATCACTGCTTGCGCAGTCGCAATTATGTAAACGTGATTGTTGCCGGCAAGCAGCCTGCGCCACAGTGGCTGGATATGGAATCGGCGGTTGCTCACTGCGCCGCCGGAATCGGAATCTGGGATTGGGCCAGCAACGACAAAGGTCAGGAGCCGGATGTCGTGATGGCCTGCGCCGGCGATGTACCTACGCTTGAAACCTTGGCTGCCGTCGACCTGCTCCGCAAGGAGGTCCCGGATCTGAAAATCCGTTTTGTGAACGTCGTCGATCTGATGGCTTTACAGCCGCAGAGCGAGCATCCGCACGGACTGAGCGATCACGACTTCGATTCGATCTTCACCGCGGATAAACCTATCGTGTTCGCCTTCCACGGCTATCCGTGGTTGATCCATCGCCTGACATATCGACGTACCAACCATCGAAACATTCATGTGCGAGGGTACAAGGAAGAAGGAACGACCACAACGCCGTTCGACATGACTGTACTGAACGAGATGGATCGTTTCCATCTCATGGGCATGGCGATCGACGCCGTACCTCGCCTGAAGAACATCGCGCCGTATGTCAATCAGAAGATTCGGCGGAAACTCCTAGAACACCGGGATTATGTCTGCCGTAACGGCGACGATATGCCCGAGATCAAGAATTGGTTCTGGCCGGGTGAAGTGGATTCATCAAAGTAGCGGCGGCTGATTTCGGCGCGGATACAAATCGAGTGCAAGGCATAGTTGAAGCGAACTCCGGCACTACTGTTGCAACGTACGCAGGGCCCGTTGCTCTTGTCAGCCAAAGCCATGCAATTTGCTCTTCACTGGTCGATTGGGGTTTGCGCAACCAGATCGGATTTAGCGCTGTCCTCCACATCGGATCGAGGCCGGATACCCGCTGGGGCGAGATCATCGATTCGCTCGGCAGTGACCCAAAAACTCGCAGCATCGTGATTTACATGGAAACAGTTGGCGACGCCCGGGCATTCCTTTCTGCAGCCAGAGAGGTGGCGCTCGATAAACCCATTCTGCTCATCAAAGGGGGCCGCACGGAAGCCGGGCGCCGTGTCGCCGAGCGGCATGGAGGCGCATCGCCCGCTTCCGATGCGGTGTTGGATACAGCGTTGCGGCGCGTCGGCGTCTTGCGAGTCCATGAACTCGAAGACGTTTTTCATATCACGGACGCTCTGGCCCGTCAGCCTCGGCCCGCGGGTCCCCGCCTCGCGATTGTTACGAACGCGGCCGGGCCGGCAGTTCTCGCCGCCGATGCCTTGGCCGCCTTGGGCGGTCAACTCGCCTCCGACCTAATGGACTTGGGCGAACGAGCGGGTGCCGACGAATACGAGACCGCAATAGATGTTGCCTCGAAGGACCCGAACGCCGATGGCGTCCTGATTATCCATTCTCCTCAGCCGGGATGCGAGGGTGTGGAAATTGCGACTCGGGTGACACGCTTTGCCCGCCTGGACGGCAAGCCGATCCTAGCTACCTGGATGGGCAGTTTTAACGAAAGCAGTGCCCGCTCCATTCTGAACCAGGCTGGTATCCCAGGCTTCTCGTTTCCGGAAAGCGCCGTCCGTGCATTCCACTACATGTGGCGCTACACTTACAACCTTCGCGGCATTTACGAAACTCCGTCCCTCGCGGAAGAGAGTCATGCCGCGGCCGGGTCTGCAGCTTGCCTTGAGACTGTACGGCAATCCGGACGAACTGTTCTGAACGAAACTGAATGGCGCGACCTACTCTCCGCTTACGGTATTCCCATCCTCGAGGCAAAGCAGCCGTCGATGGGCTATGAATTCGTTCTCGGATTGCAGGTTGATCCTGAGTTCGGCCCCGTGCTTTTCTTCGGCGCGGGCGGAAGGCTCGGCAGCGTACTCGACACACGCGTATTTGCCTTGCCTCCGTTGAATATGACTCTGGCGCGCCGCTTCCTTGAACAGAGTGCCACCTTCAAGGTTCTTGAACAACTCGCTCAACGCGACGGCTTTGATGTCTGCGCTCTACACGCCGTCATGGTCCGCTTCAGCCAGTTAGTGCTCGAACAGCCTCTTCTCAGCGGCCTTGAGATCAATCCTCTTGTCATCGAGGCTAACGGTCTTTATGCGCATGCCGCCCATGCACAGATTCATGGCCTGGATGTGCGAGTTCTGCCTCAGCCCGCCATCCGCCCGTATCCCGCGAAGTACGCGTCGACAGTGAGGCTGAAAGATGGAACACCGCTGGTCATCCGGCCCATCCGGCCCGAGGACGAGCCTGCCCTGGTGCGCTTCCACCAGACGCTCTCGAACGAAAGTGTCTATCGACGCTACTTTATGCCGATGAGTCTCGAGGCGCGTACAAAGCACGATCGACTGACCCGAATGTGTTTCATCGACTACGACCGCCAGATCGCATTTGTCGCCGAAGTGCCAGGCGAACCGGGTGAGATAGTTGGTGTCGGCCGCAATGCCAGGTGTACGACCACAAACAACGCTGAGTTGGCAGCCGTTGTGTCCGATGCCTATCAGCATCGCGGCATCGGGCGCCTTTTGGTGGAGCGCCTGATCGAGTTTGCACGCGACGAGCGCCTGGACGCCCTCACTGCTTACGTCCTCGCCGAGAACTTTGCGATGCTTTCCTTGCTTCAGAAAGCGGGGTTCCGCTTCTCCCGGCACATTAACCCCGAGCTGATGGAAGGGGTCCTGGAGTTACCTCGAAATTGATGTTTTGAGGATCGTGGTGGCCAGGGACGGAATCGAACCGCCGACGCCGCTATGGGCGGTAAAATATGGATATGAGCACGTCCCCAAATCGCCCGGCGGACCTCGAAGAAATTGACGACGAAACTCGCCGCATTCTTGAGGAGCGCCTGAAGACATTCGATGAGGATGTGAAGAACGCTCGCCCTGCCGATGAAGTGCTTGCCGAAATCCGTGTGAATCGTAAACGCCAGCCCCCATCTCCCCGTTGAAATCCGTTCTCGTCACGCGCCAAGCGCAGTCTGAAATTGAAGCCGCTGCCGCCTTCTTTGAGAGCCGTCGAGAGGGCTTGGGCGCAGAGTTCGAGGATCGCGTTGCCGTGGCGCTGAATGCGATCAAAATTGCGCCGGAAAGTTTCCAAGTGGTCTATAAAGGGCTTCGACGTGCGGGCCCGCGGCTGCCTCAGTGGGCGCCGACGCCAGTCTTTTCAGGGCCGCCTGCGAAATAGTCTAAATGGCTGGAAGAGAAGCGGAAGTGGTGTGAGGTGTACAGGATAGCGCCGAGCGGAGAAGGCTATTCTGGGCTGATGTGGGCTATAGCTGCATGAGCGTGGGCACCCCTTGCCAATGCCGTTACCGGCAGTAAAATATGGATATGAGCACGTCACCGCAGCGTCATAATTCCCAGCCGGAAATCACGCCCGAGGATGAACGGATAATTCAGGAGCGCATCAAGACTTACGACCGGGACAAAAAGGACACTGTGGACGCCAGGGAACGGTTGGAGCAGTCGATCAGGGAACGGAACGCCAAACACGGCCGGCAGCCGCATTGAAGCCGGTACGCTTCACAAAAGTCGCTGATGCCGAAGTGCAAGCCCGTGCGAATTGGTACGACCAGCGAGCGCCGAATCTAGGGACCAAGTTCCTGCGGAGAGTGCTGGAAGCGGTGGAAAAGATAGCACAGAACCCGCTCGGTTACGAAAGGAAGATTGGGCACGTGCGCCGCTGCATGGTCCCACGATTTCAGGATGCACTCTGGTTTGTGGTCGAGCCAGACGAAAGCATTGTCATTGCCTGCCTGCACGGCCGCCGGTCGCCTACTCTGGTGAAGGAACGCGCTGCCGGAGTGATTCCGCTGCCGAGGCCTCCTGAGCCTTCTTGAGCGCTGGCGAAGAGTGAGAAACACAGATTTATATCGGGCCTGGACAGCCGCTCCGGTTTGCGTGGCGCTCATCCGGATTTGCGCTTCCGCGCTGGTCTTCAAGATACGACTGAAAAGCTTTCCGCTCGTGATGAACGGGCATCTCGGCATAAAACGGGAAATCAATTTCAGGATCTTCGGAGCTGGTTGATCGTTACTGGTCACAGTACGGCAAAGAAAAAATCACGCTGGCCGGATGTTCTGTACCGTAAGGGCCTGATCCCTGTCCGGAGCAGGCTCAAAGCGGGTATTGTTCGGACGAACCTGGCTATGTTGCCTCCGACGTTCTTGCCGCAGGCTGCCCTCTGCAGGTATTATGGTTGCAGTTATAGCGGTTAAGCCTATGTCTTCCATTCTGGACCCAGCCCTCATTCCCGACCTGAACAAGGCAGAGCTTGTGCAACTGCAGCAGTTACTGACCGAGCGCAGTACTGTTGCCGCTGATACTGCGGGCTTGCATCGGGTCGCCCTGCCAGACAAGCCTTACCAGGCGTTAGTGAAGATTATCGGGGATCTGGCAAGTGGCCGGGTAGTCTCACTCGCGTCGGCCAGCCAGGAAATGACCACACAGGAATCGGCAAATTTTCTGGGCTGCTCACGGCAATTCTTAGTCCGGCTACTCGATGAGGAAAGAATTCCTTTTCACCGAGTGGGAACTCACCGGCGAGTTTACTTGCAAGACTTGATCAGCTACAGAAACGAACGGGATCGCCGCCGGCATGAAGCCATCCAGGAAATGGCTCGGAACGCCGTGAAGGACGGCGTCTATGACGAGTTCTGATTGCCTTCCGAGGCTCCCAGCGACCTAACTGCCGTTCTCGATGCCTGCGTCCTCTGGCCAGCATCGCTAAGAGACACGCTTCTGCGGCTTGGAGAGACGCCGCACCAATACTTGCCTAAATGGTCGGACGAGATTTGGCGGGAGGTCGCACGAAATCTGGAAGCTCGTCGAAAATTATCGCCCGACAAAATATCTCATCTCCTCACTCAAGTTCGCAAGCACTTCCCCGAAGCGGCTGTAACAGGCTACGAAAAGCTCGTCGCGTCGATGAAGAACGAACCCAAAGATCGGCATGTTCTTGCTGCCGCCGTCGAGTGTGGGGCGCAGGTGATCGTGACGTCAAACGTGCGCGACTTTCCTCCGGAGAGTTTGTCGGAATGGGACATCGAAGCGCAGGATCCCGATCAGTTCCTGTTAAGCCTTTTCGAGCGTTACCCGGCCGAGATCATTGCGAAGCTCCGCGATCAGGCGTCAACGATCGATCGAACGCTACCTCGCCTCCTGAACACCCTTAGGGTTGTCATCCCGCGATTTGCGGCCGCAGTCGCATCGAACCTTCAATTAGAGCTGCTCGGAAATTGACGGAATGTGTGGGCCGGCGCTCAGAATGATGGTGGCCAGGGACGGAATCGAACCGCCGACGCCAGCCTTTTCAGGGCTGCGCTCTACCAACTGAGCTACCTGGCCGTCGCCGCTGGAATTCTCAGTGTATCAAAAGGGGCATTTTCAGCTTTATTCCAGAACGTTAATCGTTCCCCGGCATTTCGGCGATCCGCATCGGCAGGGCACACGCTCCACCTTTTTGTCGAAATGGTAGTCAACCGTGAGTTCCTCGCCCGGCTTGATGTCGCGGAGACTGACGTACAGAATATGTCCGCGCACGATTCGCGCCGCCAGGTTCGGGTCGCAGGAATGGTTGATGTACTCCGCGCCCGATCCGCCCACCGACCCATCGATCGTCCAGTAACGATCAAGGGTGAACAGATAAATCAGCCGGCTCGAATCCGCGCGCCGCTTGGTCTCCCGCCGGCTTATTTTCTCGCCCGTATATTCGATGA
>JAFARV010000481.1 GCA_019245255.1 Acidobacteriaceae bacterium
GCCCTGGGTTGCGTACACCCGGTTCCAACCATACGAAAAGGTCATCAACATCGTAGGGCTGATGGTGTGGGTCTCGTTTATCGCCACCAGGTGCGCGCCTCCGCTATATGGCCCTTGCGTGCATGGATCGGCGATATTACCAAAGCAGTTGAAGCTATCTCCGCTCGCCAGATCGTGAGAGTATTTGACACTTAATAAGTCATGGTCATTGAAGCGGTGATCCAGCTTGACATCGAACTGGTCGTTTTGACTGTGCACCGGGCCAGAGGCGAGGTAATTGTTATAGGGATCGTAAGATCCGGTCCCAACATTCAAGTTCGGCAATGGGAAATACTGCATCAGCTTGAATGCAACCGGGTCGATCAGGTTTCCCGGCACGTGCTGGAGTTGATGCGGCGTACCGCTAAGGTTTGGATTTCCCGGACTCACATAACTGGCGAGATTGTTAAACGGTACGAAAGCGCTATGGACGATACCGCCCAATGCCGAACTGTAGGTTCCGGAATAGGGATCCCAGAGCTGGCCAGTTGGGGCAGAACACATTCCCGTGGCATCGAAGGAGCCGCCCTGAGCCGCGCAGAGCTCGCCGAAGTTACCCTGACGTTCCGCGGCACTCGGGACGCCAAACACGTTTCCCGTTGACATGGTCGTTTGCCGGCTTCCGTCGTAATCCATAAAAAAGAAGGTCTTGTCGCGCCGGATCGGACCGCCGAGTGTTACCCCGAAGTTATTACGCTTCAGTGGCGCGATGGGGATTCCGCTGGCGTTGTTGAAAAAGTTATTGGCATCGAGCACTTGGTTCCGGAGAAAATCGTAGGCGCTACCGTGGAATTGGTTGGTTCCCGAGCGCGTGACCATATTGACGATGGTCGAGCCTGAGAAGCCGTATTCGGCACTGAAATTGGCAGTCTCTACACTGAATTCTTCGACGGCCTCAACTGACGGCGTGTAGGACGGCACCTGGATGCCGCTGTTCTGCTCAAAATTCGTCGTGCTAACACCATCCATCAGGACATCAGCAGTGGCATTTCGACCGCCATTGGAGACAAAATCGTTCCCCCCGGAATTTGTATCAGTTGGCACAATGCCGGGCGTCAGGTAGGCAAGACTCAGAACATTGCGGTCGATTAACGGAAGGTCGTTGATGAAGCGACGATTGATCACCTGTCCGGTTGTCGCGTCCTCGCTCTGGAGCACCGGCGCTTCGCCTTTTATTTCGACCGACTGAGAGCTGGTTTTGACCTGTAATGGGAAATCGACTCTAACGTTCTGGCCTACTTCCATGGAAATGTTTTCGTGGACCTGGGGCTGGAAACCGTCGGCTTCGATACTGACTCGATACTTGCCGGGCGGAATAGATGGCAGCACATAGCGGCCCGTGGAATCGGAAGTAGTGGAAAACGAAAATCCCTTTTCCACGTCGAGCGCCGTGATACGGCAGTTAGGCACCACGGCGCCTGAGGGGTCACTAACGGTACCAGTAATGGAACCGGTATAGAGCTGAGCAAGCGCGGCAGCTGCAAACACCAATGCAGTTGCAAATAACTTCCGATAAACCTGCATAAGATTACCCCCATTTTCTAGGCCTGTGTTCGGCAGATCACCCGGCTGCCGGACGCAGAAAATTACTTTGGATGCTAGCATAGAAACTCTCGCATTGGAAGAGTATTTTCACTGTGCGAAACCGTCCTTCACAGGGTAAATCTGTGGAGCCGGATTGTGTAGACTAGTCTGGCGATGCCGAGAGATCCCAAGCCCACTACCGCGCCGGCGTCCGGATTGAAAAGCGGAGACTTCCGTTACGGCATTACTTCGCTGCAGCGAGGGCTTAAGATTCTTACGCTGCTTGCGAATTCCGATTCCGCGATGAGCGCCACTGAAATCGGCCGAGCCACGAAGCTGCACGGCAGCACCGTGCACCGTTTTCTAGTAAATCTTGAAAATTCGGGCTACGTGAGCCGCGATCAATTTTCAAACTACTGTTTGGGACCACGCTGCATCTCGCTCGGACGGGCGGCACTGCAGCAGTTGGATGTGCGCCGTGCCAGCGCTAAGGAACTGGAAAATCTGAACCGTTCGACGCGTGAAACCGTGCATCTCTCGATTCGCAGCGGGCTTACTGCGGTTTACATCGAAAAGTTCGACTCGCCCGAACCTTTACGCATTTTCTCGCATATCGGCGCAAGCGTTCCCTTGCACTGCACGGCCATGGGCAAGATCTTTCTCGCGTCTCTACCTCAGAAAGAGCAGAGCCAGCTACTTGCGAGCTTAGATCTGAAACGGTTCACGAAAATGACGCTATGCACTCGCAGCGCAATGGCTGACGAGCTTGCGAAAGTGAAGGCTCACGGCTATGCGCTCGATAACGAAGAACATGAGCCGCACATAAAGTGTATAGCCGCTCCCATTTGGGACAGCCGCGGCGAGGCGGTGGCGGCATTCAGCATTACCGGCCCAGCGATCCGGATGCACAAGTCTCGAATACGCGAGCTGATTCCGCTGGTGAAAGCGACCAGCGCTGCGATTTCAGAATCGCTCGGGTATAGTAGCGCGCCGGCTCAGGTTTCGAAGGGCTAATTGCATTACGGCGCGTGCGGCGAACGCGAAGCTCAGCCGACAAATGAGCTACTTCAAATAGGGCACGAAGCCGTTAGCTTTGGTTTGAATGCGATAAACCGAAGTAGTGGCCGTGATATAGAGGCTCCGATAATCGGGATCGCCCCAGGTGAGATTCGCGGGTTGCTCAGGCAGAACAATGGTGCCGAGGTGATGTCCTTGCGGATCCCAGACCCAGATGCCCTTGGGTCCGACTACGTAGAGGTTCCCGGCTTCGTCAACGCGCATGCCGTCGGGAACACCTCCCTGTTCCTTTTCTTCTCCGAAGAGGCGCTCATTCGAGGCATTGCCGCCGGAATCGAAGTCGAATACGCGTATGTCCTTACGATCGCTGTCATCGACATAGAGCCGCTTGCCGTCCGGCGAGAATGCGAGTCCGTTGGGCTGCGACATATCTCTGATCAGCAGGCGAACCGTCCCGTTCTTATCCAGGCGGTAAATGCCTTGAAACG
>JAFARV010000482.1 GCA_019245255.1 Acidobacteriaceae bacterium
TGCGCGCCACACCCGGCATTCGCGCTGCGGCCACTTCCGCGGTGATGCCCGGAGCCGCCGGCGAACTCGAGGGTGAGTTCAAGATCGATACGCAGCTCACACATACCGGTAAGAAGATCGTCGCCGATAGCCGATGGGTCTCAAACAGCTACTTCGAGACCATGCGAATCCCGCTGCTCACTGGCGAAGGCTGCCCCAGGGCCCTCGTATCGGCTGCCATCGTCAATCGCGCGTTCGCAAATACATTTTTCGAGGGATTGTCGCCAGTCGGTCACTATCTCCAGCCGGTACCGAATCCGTTCAACATACCACCCGCCAGGATCATTGGAATCGCCGCCGATGCACGCGAGGAGGGTCTCAATCGTGAGCCGCTTCCGACTGTTTACTCGTGTATCAGTGCGCCGAATCCGTTTCCGCTGTACCTCATCCGCACGCAAGGCGACCCCATGGCACTCGCCCAAACGATTCGCCGCAAGATTCATCAGATCGAACCCGCACGATCTGTGTACGATATCTCTCCGCTCGAACAACATCTCTCGGATAATTTCGCCGAAACGCGGCTCCGTACAACGCTGCTGACGTTATTTGCTCTGACGGCCGTGTCGCTTGCCTGCGTCGGTCTCTACGGTACGCTTAGCTACTTCGTGAGCGTTCGCAAGCGCGAGATCGGGCTTCGGCTCGCGCTTGGCGCTATGCGCGAACAGATCGTATCTTCTTTCTTGCTCCGAGGCGTCAGCGTAGCCGTTATCGGCTGCCTGGTCGGATTACTGCTGGCAGCGGCATTGACTCATACCCTTGCCGGAATGCTGTACGGGGTATCGCCTCTCGACTTTGAGACATTTTTGGGCGTCCCCCTCGTCATCCTTCTAGTCACCGCGGTCTCGGCCTTTGCGCCTGCTCTGGGTGCGGCTCGCGTGGACGCGATTCAAGTGCTCCGGGACGAATAGCAGATCAGCCGTTATGCGCGGAAAGTGCGGCGTTTCTCCCCACCATGGCACTCAATCGTTCCACGACGTCCATCACCGTCTTGGATTGCGCGTCTAATTGTGCTGCTGCCGACGCGCCCTCCTCTGCATTCGCGGCTGCGGACTGTGTCACTTTCTCCATCTGGGTAACTGCCTTTGTCACTTGCTCAATCCCTGCGGCTTGCTCTTGGCTGCCAAAGTGTACCTCGTCTACGAGCATCTTCACGCGAAGTGACTGCTCACCGATCGCTTGAATGCTTTTTGTGACGATATCCACGCTGACTCTTCCGTCCTCAAAGGTTGAAATGGATTCGTGAATGAGTGTGGCGGTATCTTTTGCGGCTTGACTGCATTGTTGCGCCAAGCTGCGGACTTCATCAGCTACAACGGCAAATCCCGTTCCGGCTTCACCCGCGCGGGCGGCCTCAACGGCCGCATTCAAGGCCAGAATATTGGTTTGCGAGGCGACCCCTTCGATAACCTTAATGATTCTCGAGATCTTTTCGCTGGAGGCATTGATCTTGCCCATCGTTCCCACTAAGTGCTGTAACTTTTGGTTGCTTTCCGCAAAGTTTTGTTGGGCTTGTACCATCAGCTCCGCTGCTGCTCGAGACTTCTCGGCATTGCTCACAGCCATGCTGTTAACCTCTGTTGCCGCAGCCGAGGTCTCCTCCAGCGAAGCAGCCTGCTCGCAGGCTCCCTGCGCTAGTGATTGGCTGCTATTTGAAACATTGCCTGCCGCACTGGCGACTTGCTCAGCACCTTGGGATAAGGCGGACGCAATATTCGTCAGCGCCGAATTTAACCTGCGCACGATAAAAAAGATCAGAACGCTTGCGGAAATCAGCGCAGCCAATAAGAACCCGATTATGAGCACCTGGCCATTGTGTGCAACCCGTTGAGCGTCGGCGGAATCCGCTTCTCCGGTGTTTCGGTTGTAGTTAACCAAATCCAAAATGGCCGTTTTCAGTGCACCATGTATCGGGTCTGCAAGCTTTAGATACTTCGTGCGGGCTTCGGCTGATTTGCCTTCACGACTTAGGGGTAGCACTTCGGTTTCGATGGCCTGCACATAACGTTGGTAGAGCGGCCGAATGCGTTCGTAGAGTTCACGATCTTCCGCCGTGGCAATACTGCTCTCGTATTCCCGCAGGTTTTGTTCTATCGATGGTTTGATTTTTCGCTGGTTGGCCTCGACCGCCAGCTTGGCTGCGAGATCGGAGGAGGCGATGTGCTTCCATGTGTCACCTCGAAACTGGAAAACCAGGGAATCCACTTTCGAGGCCCGTTGAATTCCAGGCAGCGGGTCTGTAACGATCTTGTTTACAGATCTGGTTAGCGAGTTAATAGCGAACAGTGCTCCGATGCCCAGTGCGATCATTAACACCAGCAGAAACCCGGCCGTCATGGCGAATTTCGTACCGATTGTTATCTGTGATTTCATAGTTATTCCGTTGTGGCACGTGCGCAGGCATCAGCGATGGGGAGACCCGGGAAACTGATCTGGCCGAGGAGCTTCGGGTCTCCCAACCCGAACTTAATGTGTCTGCAGACCGAAATGTTCTCCCTCGACAAGCCCAGAGTAAGGCGAATTGGCATTTGATGATGGCCGGAGTTCCACGGTTATCCGTAAGGGAATGTACGGAGTTTGACACTCGAAAACGCGGCCCCGAAACTCACCGACTTGCACTGCATAGTCGCTGCCGTACACACTTCGCCAAATTATGTTGTTCGAAATGAAGGGATAAGCCCGGGTTACAACTGGTCCGAAAAATTCCCGATAAGGCAAGGTGGCGACGCTCGATTTGACCGACACAGGGCCATGCCCCGGCGCGAGCCTCCGCGCCAGAATTAGATCTGTGTCGATCCTGGCTGCGCAGGTTCAGCCTGCCGCTGCAGCGGATTCGGGAGCCTGCCGGCGCCGCCGCCCACTGAGCAGATAAATCGCCGCACGCAATTCCAGCAGAGGATCAGCCGATGCCTCAATGCCGTCCACGCGCGGGATCGGATCGAAAATGATTTTCTTTTGTTCCCTTTCGTTGTCCGGTATCAGTTGGCTGAGTGTCAGGGTTCCGAGTTCCGTGAGCGGCCGGTCTTCCGGCCAGTGAACCGTCGCATCGTCTACCACATCGCTGTCGTTCGCCACCAGCACCTGAATGCGAAATCGAATTGGGCCCGATGCAATGCGCTCCCTTAACTCGTCAAACAGAAAATCTGCATTCTTGTTTCGCACCGAAGCGTCATCCAGGTGTTCCGTTCCGGCCTCTGGAACGATCCGGTAGCGGCCATAGCGGCTGTTGCCGTCCTTGTTTGTAAACCGAAATGCCGTGACCCCAAAGTACAACTCTTTGGCGAAGCTTGACGGGCTAGGCTTCGGTGTTTGGACGAAGGCCAGCGCTGCCGGATGCGAGCCTAGAAACGCCTCAACCGGCGATGGTGATTGTGACGGCTTCGTGGCTTGGCTTGCGGCTACAGCTCGCAAGAATTCCAGAAACTCCTCACCTGTTCGAGTTGGAAACGCATCGACAGAGTGACTAACGATATCGGTGTGGACGTGCTCGGCTAAATGAAACCGGATCGCCAACCCACGAGGATTTGCACCGGGGTCGTTATCCGGAATGAGCGGGAGCCCGGTCGAGTTCGAGAATCGGACAGTCACCGGAGTAGACTCGCGCGCGATATGGGGTGCGCGGGTCAAAGTGACCGCATCCGGAGCTGGCACAAATGTGCCACTGAGCATGACTCCCTTGGCGTGCGCCGGGCGAAAGCCCGGGTGGAGACCGAATATCGTGTCGAATTGCTGCAATAAATCCCGACTTGTCGCTAAGAGCTTTTCGTCTGTAGGAAGTGGCATGTCCTTCTAACCTATCCCATTCGAACCATCGCCTCTCAAATGATGTTGGTGGCCATCCGCGATGACGCCGCAACGCCGAAAACCGACCGCCGAATACCGAATAGAGTGATATGCTTCGATCTGTATTTGGACCCGCGCAACGACTCTAATCAGAAAACCAGCATCTGGATCGCTATCTTCCGGGATGTCCAATTCTGGGTGCCGCTCGTTGTCCTCCTCATAGGATTGCTGCTCTTATCAATCGCGCGATGACTCGAGGAAAAGTTCTGTCGACCGGGGGTGAGACTCGCTCAGACCTTTCGCGACAACGCGTACTGAGCAGGCTCGGCATATTCTGCGGGTTTGCAGCCGCGCTCTGGCTTGCCGGGGCGGAGGCACCGACGAAACTGGTCACCATAGCCGTCTCACCGCTCGTGATTTCTTTCATGATGGTGTTCGGCGCTTTTCTGTCGCGCTGGAGTCTGCCCGCCGTGGTTCGCGGAACCGGCGATATCTTGCATGATGTTCGCCATGTGCCGCATCTCGTGGTTTGGGGCATCATGGCCGGTTGCCTTTGGGCTGTCGGCAACACGCTCACAATCTTCGCGGTGCGGGACATCGGCCTCAGCCTCGCGTTTCCGCTCTGGAATTCGAATAGTTTGATCGGCATTCTCTGGGGCACTCTGTTGTTTAAGGAACTGCATAGCGCCGGATGGATGCGCAAGTTGGGCGTCGTTGGAGGCGCGGTCGTCATCTTTGTCGGCGCGATACTCATCTCGGCGGCGTCCACATCGGAAGCACCGCACCGAAGCGCCGTGCATGGCATAGCCGCGGCGCTTGGAGCAGGTTTGATGTTCGGGTCGATGTACATTCCTTACCGCAAGGCTTACATCACAGGCATGAACCCGCTCACGTTTCTGACTTTCTTCACCTTCGGCGAAATGACAATGATGACGGTCGTTGCGCTTGTGTTTACCGGCGGAGTTAGCCCATTCTGGCGCGAGTTAGTAGCCAATCGCGGCATTCTACTCTGGCCGATGCTCGGCGGCTTCATGTGGGTTGTCGGCGATCTCTTGCAGAACTACGCGGCGAAGTATGTTGGGATAAGCCGCGGAATTCCATTGTCGAATACAAACCAGCTCTGGGGTCTGTTGTTGGGTTTGCTTGTTTTTCATGAGCTGCGCGGATTGGCGACGGGAACTTATGCGGAAGTAATTGGAGGCTCGGCACTAATGGCGCTCGGCGCCTTGACAATTTCACTCAGCTCCGCTTCGGAGGCCGAATACGGTAGCTGGCGACGGGCCGCTCATCGCGAAACAGAATTGTACGGCATCAACTCGGAATATGTGAGCGCCCGCATGGAAGGTCACGACGTGGATTCAGACAAGCTCCGCCGGACATGGGTCGACTGGTTGCTGATTAGCGCCGCGACACTGATCTTCATCGCATTCGGCAAACTTGCAGTTGTACCCCGCATGGAGCTTCAATTCGTATGGCTGCTCGTATTCGGGCTCGCTCTCGTCGCGGTGCTCGCCGCCGCCGGTCTGGCCTTGTGGCGCGTGACTCGGTTCAGTTGACTTGCCTTAATGCAAGTTGCAGGGCGATATTCAGCAGCCGCGCTTGACGCCGCGACCGCTTTGCTCAGTTCTCAAAACGTTACACGTGCGGCGAACTCAATCTGCCGCTCGGTATCCAACAACGTGCTCGTAATTCTGCCGAAGTTACTGTCGAAAATGCCCGTATCAGGTTGGCTGTACTGCGGGTGGTTCGCAATGTTGTACGCTTGCGCGCGGAACTGGAGCTTGAGGCGTTCGGTCATCGTGAAGTCTTTGAATACTCCGACGTCCACCGTGAATTGACCGGGGCCATATATCGGATCCCGACCAAGCGTGCCAGGCCGCAAGTAGACTCCGCTCGCGAGTTGGGGAGGATTGGTGAGGACCTTGGTGTTGAAGTACTCATTCGTACTGCCGATAACACTTAGCTGTCCAGTAACGTCCGGGCGTTCATTTCCGTTGGCCGAGAAATTGAGCGGAATCCCGCTCTGTGCGGTCCAGATCGTGTTCA
>JAFARV010000557.1 GCA_019245255.1 Acidobacteriaceae bacterium
GAAACGGTATCGGTCGGAAGCGAACTTCGTGCCGTGGAGACCGAGTCCTCTGATCTGGGAGCCGTCATTGACCGCCGAATGATAGAGAATCTTCCACTGAATGAACGGGATTTTCTCCAACTTGCTCTGCTGACACCCGGCGTCCTCCCCCCTGTGCAGGATTCGGCTCTTTCCACTCGCGGCGACTTCGCTATGAACGCGAACGGCGGGCGTGAAGAATTCAACGATTATTTGCTCGACGGCGTAGATAACAACGACCCTGATGTCAATACGTATGTGCTGCAGCCGTCGGTCGATGCGATTCAGGAATTCAAGATTGAGACGAATGCCTATAGCGCTGAATACGGGCGCAGCGCTGGCGCCCAAGTAAATGTCATCACTCGCAGTGGAACAAATGACTGGCACGGCTTCGCGTATGAGTACCTGCGCAACCGTGTCCTCGATGCACGGAATTTCTTTGATGGGCCGGACAAACCACAACTGATTCGCAGCCAGTTTGGAGGAGGGATTGGTGGACCGGTTGTTCGCGATAAGACCTTCCTGTTCTTCGATTACGACGGGCTGAGGGGCAACCAGGGCTTTAGCCGGCTCGCCACCGTTCCCACCATCGCAGAGCGCAGCGGGGATCTCTCGGGTCTATCCCCGGCTTTCGACCCAATAACTGGACAATTGCTTGGAACTCACATACCACCCTCTTTGATTTCGCCCGTGGCGCGGAAAATTCTCGAGCTGTATCCATTGCCCACCAACAATTTGACAATCGGTAACTATCTCGCTCAGCCGGTTGGAACTGATGCGCTCGATCAATACAATGTCCGGTTTGACCATAGATTCAATGACTTCAACCAGCTCACGCTCCGTTACAGCTACGGCCACAAAGACATCTTTGAACCGTACACAGAAAATTCCATCACGAATGTACCGGGCTTCGGAGATTACGTTCGCGACCGCGGGCACAACGCGCTAATCAATTACACGCGCGTCTTGACTCCTAACACCACAAATTCGTTTTTATTAGGTTTCAACCGTGCGGGTAGGACAATTCTGCAGCAGAACTATCAAACAAATGTAAACCAGCTTTGGAGCGTGAGCTATTTCCCGGATACTTCTGTCGACTTCGGTTACCCTTCCATCTCGGTCTCAGGCTTTTCATCCCTCGGCGATCTCGTCGCGCTTCCAATCGATCGCCACACCACCACCTATCAGCTGGATGACACGATTGCGTTCGTCCGTGATAATCACGCCATCAAAATCGGCGCTCAGTTCCGCAAGCTCGAGTTAAACGGATTTGTCTCGCAATACCCCCGAGGCTCGATCTCTTTCCTTGGAGCCCTAAGCGGCTCGGGCATCGGCGATTTGCTGCTGGGCCTGCCGACATTCACGTTGGATGCAGCCCTGTCGGCACCGCAAACTCTGAGAACCTTTCAATCGAACTTCTATGCGCAGGATGACTGGAAGATTCGGCCCGATCTTACGCTCAACATCGGCCTTCGCTATGAATACAACACGCCCCCAACTGATCCGACAAACCGCATGGAGGCGCTGAACCTCGCGACTGGTATGTTAAGCCGCGTTGGGACGAATGGGATTCCGCGCTCCGGCTTCGAGCCGGACTATCTCGATTTTGCTCCAAGGTTCGGGTTCGCTTGGAACCCGGAAAAAAATCTCGTCATTCGGGGCGGGTACGGTGTCTTTTACGACGCCGGCATGTTCGAAACAAGCTCGGCCTTGTATTTCAATCCACCCTACTTTTCGCTTTACACGTTTTTTCCCAGCGCCGCCGGATTGCTCACGTTGCAGAATCCTTTTCCCACCAACCTTGGCTATATCCCACCGGCAGCACTAAGCACGCTCGCGCCCGATATCCGGACCCCCTATGTGCAGGACTGGCACATCGACGTGCAACGCTCGATTCAGGGCCTCGGAACGCTTTCCGTTGCGTATGCGGCGTCGAAGGGCACAAAGCTGATTCGTTCGCTCGATCTGAATCAGCCATCACCTGCTCCAGGCGATGTAGATGCGCGCCGTCCCTTTCAGGGATTCTCAAACATCTTCTACACCGAAAGCGGCGGCGACTCCGAATTCAACGCGCTTCAGATTTCGTTCAATCGGCGCCTGCGGAGCGGCCTCGCAATTCTCGCAAACTACATGTTTTCAAAATCAATGGACGACACGTCCGCTTATCTGGGCACGATCGCCGACACGAATTTTCCTCAGAATAGTCACGATTATCACGCCGAACATGCCGTTTCGAGTTTCGATGTCACTCATGCCGCGACGATTGCCTTCGTGTATCAGTTGCCATTCCGCAATGTCTTCATCCGAACTACGGAATTTCGCAGTATCTTGAGTGCGTATACAGGCCAACCGTTCACACCTCTGATTTCGTTCGACAACAGTAATACAGGGAACACCGGTAATCCCTTCGGCTCCGATCGTCCAAACGTCCTACGCTCACCGGCTTTGACCAACCCGGGCCCACAAAAGTGGTTCGATACGGCTGCATTCTCCGTTCCTGTGCCGTACAGCTTCGGCGATGCCGGCCGGAATATTCTCCGAGGCCCCGGTCAGTTTACTTGGGATATTGAAGGCGCCCGGCGATTTCTTCTGACTGAGAGCTGGTCACTGACATTTGAGGCCCAGGCGTTCAACGTTCTGAATCGGACAAATTTCGATTTGCCTCAGCTCTACGTGGATCAGCCCGGCTTTGGCCGGATCTTTTCAGCAAAAACCCCTCGCCAGCTTCAATTAGCCGTGCGTTTTTCCTTCTAAGTCACTGACAATTGATGAATCAATCAAAAGTACTAGAAGTACTAGAAGTATAGAAAGGCCGTGGCTTTTCCGATAGCATACTCCTGATGTGCTCGTGTCTTGGTGGCGCATTTCCCGCTGCCACCCGGCTTTGTCACCATTGGGCAAAGTGAAACTGCCCCACAGGTTTGTCCGGCTCCGTAGTGAATTGGCTCTCACGGGAGGGTGAGAAACATGTTCAACTACCGCTTACTGCTGGCGTTAGTAGTCATCGGCCTTGCGAGTTCTAATAGTTCATTTGCAACTTCAACTCTTTACGATTACGCCATCAACGTGAATGGCTCCACGTACTGTTCGCCCAGCAGCACTGTCACGGGCTGTGGGAGTTATGGCGGCGTTTCCGCCGTGCCTGGTTTGGTGAGTTCGGGATTTAGCACCAGCACCGGCCAGGGTACGTTGATCCTGAGCTACAATCCTGGCGCGGCCGGCACCTACAACCTGACGGCCTGGATATGGGCTTCGGTGTCCGACCCGGTGTACAACGAGTACGGCGCAGTGAATAACTCGCCGGCCGCAGGCCAGAGTTGGCAAATCGATATTCCAGACTACGAGAGCGATTCGAACCATTCTGGAACCATCGTGGCCAACACCCTCGCTGGCAAACTGGACGATACAAATCACATTCCGGG
>JAFARV010000602.1 GCA_019245255.1 Acidobacteriaceae bacterium
CGTCACGTACTGTTGGAGGCAGGGAGCCCGATAAGAGGTTCGCACCACGTGAGCGCGTCGTGGAACACCCGACGGTCGGCTATGCTCTTCGGGGTTGTGTCTGACCTGTTGCGAGTTCCGGGCACAGACGCATCAGTTCGCGAATGAGCACTGGAACATCATGTGACAGGAGTACATGCAGAGCCATTTTGCCCGCGTCCCCAGCCTCGGGCGGATCCAGAATATATTGTTCAGCGAGCTTCCAGCGGATTAGCATCGCTTGTAAGGAACTGCTGTCCAGCGGTTCACCCGCCGTTCCCACAGCACTCATAGCCAGTTGACGCGCTTACCAGCTTGAGTTTACATGAAAAATGCGACGTTGAAAGTTTGTCAGTTATGGGCCGGTGACCGGTTTTGAAAAACTAGCTCACAGCAGCGAAAGTTTTGGGCTCTTCGAGATCCTGAAGAAAAACGAAATAATATCCGTCACCCCAGCGGACCTTTACTGTCCGCCCATTAAAGCCTTCACCGCAGAAGCGCAGTTCCGCTCCGCGCGGCAGCTGCGTGATCATACCGAGACGCGGTTCCGCTGACCCATCGGCAGGAAGTACCTGGATAGCAGCAATATTCTTCGAAAGTAGATATGAGTGAACGTTCTTAAGCTCACACGTGGAAACGTCAAACGCCTCCGTGTTGATCATGCGGCCTCCGAAAACCGGTACAATCCAATGTACTCCATTTCCTAGTACTTTGTCACCAAGTTGTGTAAAAGATGTGAAGGGCTTTGCAAATCCGTCGAATCACACCTGACTTATTGACGAGAAGCGCTCGGAATATGTGGACGGTTACGGAAAATAGCGCGCGCCGAAATGAATTTGATGCCTAAAAAGAGGCCACTCGTGGAAATTTGCGCGACGAGGTAAGGAATTCTGAGTATTTCAACCGCGCAGGTGTAAAGAGTCCAATCAGCAATGCGGATAGCTGCCATGCTAAGGGCGAACTGTATGTAAGCGGTTAATATCGGAGTTTCGAATTCACTGAACACAAAAATACGGCACATGACGAACCCCGCCGTCATTTGCAGCCAGACAACCAGCAGGTATGCCGCCGGTTTAGGCCAATGAAATCTCTCAATCAGGAGAACGTTCGAACCGATTGCGACCAGGAATCCGGGGAATCCGGATAAGCCGAAGCGAACGAATCTTGCCACCTCCCGGAACGAAATCATGGCCGCGAATCCTTGCGTAGGTCGTCGCGGACACTAAGCTCGGAATTGGTCAGCAGCTGCTTGCCTCCACTTTCTGCGATGGTCACCAGGTGCGACCGTCCGACTAAGTCCTCCAAGTTCTTCCGGCCTGCATCGTAGGTGACGACGAAAGCGCGTTCCGGTTTACTCCAGATCCGAACAAAATCATCGTTCGAAATGAACACGTGCGGCGCATCGGGGGCATAGGAACCGTATTCGAGGTTATTCACTCTGCCGTTCAGAAGAAGAGGACTGCAAGAGGCGTAGTACGGAATGGAAGAGAAGTCGTAGTATTGGCCGTTAAAAATAACTGTGCCCGGTCCTGCTGGCTGTAAGGACCCGCGCACAACGGACTCGCCGGACCGCTTGCCATCCTTAGCCGGTCCCTGTACTACCTCGGGGTCGCGTCCGGCGGCCTGTGCCGCTATTAAGGCTGAAGCGAGCGTATACGACGACATATATGGGTCAAATACGACCAGCGCCAGTCGTGCGGCTTGAAAGAAAAACACCAGCATAACGGCGGAACCGATATAGATCCGACTGCGCGAACCGGACCAAAGGAAGACCGTGCCGATGAGAAACGCCACTGCGGCGATTGCCAACGGTAGCCGCAAGTAGGCGAATGCGGTAAAGGTCAGATCCGTCATGTGGCCTAACGCCAGCGTGTACATGTCGGGGTTCTGCCGCAACGTGTCAGATATGTCGCCCGGCGTAGGCAATCCCCAGCTTTTCACGATCAGGAACACACAAGCCGCGCACGCGAGCGACGTCAGGACACCCGCAGCCCGGGCAGCTCGAACAATCGTGCGGTGTTCGCCTGTCATCGCGGTTCCGATCAACAAGGCGAGTGCGGGATAAATCGGCATCGAGTAATACTCTTGGGTCGTCGACAGCGAGAAGAACAGCATGATGACGCCGATCCAAACCAGGCACATGGTTCGCAAACGGCTCAAGCGACCCGGTTCCGAAAACTGTGCCGGGCGTAACCCGACGAGATAGAACGACCACGGAAAGAACCAGACAAGGTGGTACAACCAAAACCACACCCGTGGGACGGTGTTGTAATCACGCGGCCAGCGCCCGTTTGTGAACCGCAGGAATTGGTCGTTTATGAAGTAAAACCAAAAAAATCCGCGGAATTTCTGCCCGAAGTGCGGATCGGCATGCAAGGTCAGGTCAAAGTATGGAGGGTTACGGAGGATTGCAAGGATATGCCAAGGCGCAGCTACCGCTACGAAAATCCCGAGCCCCATAAGCGGGCGCATATTTCGCCACACGCGCGCGTCAAGCAACCGTTTCTGGAAAGCCAGCCACACGAGACATATCCCAAGCGGGAAAACCAGCCCGATGAGCCCCTTGAGCAGGACGCCGCAACCGAGAGAGAAGTAGAAAACGGCAGCCCAGCGGCGCGTCCTTTGCTCCCGCTCGTCAATCGCCCGAA